>JAVCDD010000250.1 GCA_030765125.1 Candidatus Hatepunaea meridiana | reverse complement strand
TGCATTTAGCTCAGCAATGTATAAACTTAATAACACCGGAGTAGCGTAGCTTGCTGCGCGTCCACTTAATAATACCGGAGCAGAAAAGCTTGCTGCGAGCGCGTAGCAAGCTACGCTACTCCGGCTGGGCTAAAGGCATAACCGATATGTTTAATATTCAAGCATAGTGAAAAATCCTGTTCATCCTGTATATCCTGTCTAATTTTCCCGGTTCATCCGGGTTAGGAGAATAAATGCCAACCTTCACCATCAATCCCAATGATCCCGTTCTAATCGAGTTCGAGACTGAGCGTGGCGTTCGCCAGGCTGCCGGTCGTCCGGACGACCTATCCGAAAAATCAGAGAAAGCCCTCGAAAAATCCATGAACACCATTCACAATATGGCTGATCGAATGGTTCATGCAGTATCGGACCTGAAGTTGAAACCCTCAAGCTTCGAACTCGCTTTCGGGATTAAACTGACCGCTGAAACGGGAGCCCTCATCGCCAAAGCCGGGGGAGAAGCCAATTTCAACGTCAAACTCACTTGGAATAACCAGGATGCCTGACACAGAGCGAACAGGCAGAGGCGTTAAGTATCAACACCTCCGCGATTTCACCGTACAGATCCGATACCGCGACTCAGAGGATATTGCAGGAACCGGGTTTTTAGTATCGACTCATGGTGAGATTGTAACCTGTGCTCATGTCGTTGAAGCCGTCATCGGATGTCATCCGCGAGATACTGATGACACGGAAGTTCAGGTTTACTTCCCACAATCCAGCGCCGGACAGAAGCGCGTCAGAAATGCCACTGTAAAAAGGGTTTTCCCTAAGCATGATGACGATATTGTGCTGCTTGAACTTAAGGGAGGTACCAGCCCGATTGATCCTGAGAAAATTGCCATTCTCGGAGATGCTGAACATTCTGCATGGCATGGCTTTCATACTTATGGCTTCCCGAGTTTAAAACCCTACTCAGCACTCTGGGCTTTTGGTGATATTGTGGGTAAAGTTTATCCTCCAGATGAGAGAAAACTACTGACTGAACCCGTACAAATGGATTCCAAACAAATCGATCTTGGAATGAGCGGTGCGCCTGTGCTCGATACTGATAGCAATCTCATTATCGGTGTTGTAACTGAAACTTATTACCCTGGACAGGGAGGGAAAAATCCTCATACATGCTGGGCAACCGATAACAAAGCCCTGACATTCATTCCGTTCAATTTCAAACTCCGTCAGAAACCCCTTCCACTGCAACCTGTAACACCCCCGAAGACGGACATAGCAAAGGCACGAGGTGAAACCCGGACAGGTCTTGACAAAAAGCTCGTCGATGCACCTGAACCGCTGCCCCAATGGGTGGGCAGAAAGGAGCAACTTAAGTCAATCGGTGAGGATTGGCTGAATGATAAATGCCGCGTAACCGGTCTGATCGGCTTTGGCGGGGAGGGTAAAAGCACCCTCGCCCGGCGCTGGATGGATGATATGCTCTCTGATACATCACAGCCACAGCCAGACGGTGTTTTCTGGTGGGGATTCTATACCAACCCGAGTGTGGACGAGTTCTTCGAATCGGCTTTGAAATATCTTTCAGAGGATAAAGTCGATCCGAAAAAGCTCGGTTCTGCGAGTGAAAAAGCAAAGTATATCTGGGCAATGCTGGGAAGTGGACGATACCTGTTTGTCCTCGACGGATTGGAGGTCATGCAGCATCAGGATGGAAACGATTACGGTTCATTGCGTAGCGGTGGGCTGCGTGATTTCCTTAAGTTTATTGCCGATCCCGGGCATAACTCCTATTGCCTGATCACCAGTCGGGCTCCCGTTATAGACCTGGTACAGTTTAACACATATCGACATCGCTCTGTTTCCCGTTTAACTGATCGGGACGGTATTGATCTATTAAAGGAATACGGCGTAAAAGGTGCAGATACTGAACTGAAGAATGTTGTCAAGGACTGGGATGGTCACGCCCTTGTGTTGAGTTTGATCGCCACTCTGCTTGCGGAAATTCACGGCGGAGATATCAAACAGATCGGTGATATCCCTTTGCCAACAGAGGACGAAGACCGCTATACACGAGTTCACCGTGTTCTGAGACGCTATGACGATCATTTGAACGATGCTGAGCGATCCTTCATGAAGCTGTTCAGCGCTTTCAGGACTCCTGTTGCAAAAAAGGCATTTAAAAAGGTCTTTCGCACCAGAACATCTGACACAGCTATCAATGCAGCCGTTGCCGATCTAAGAGACTCGGAGTTCGATAATATGATCGACCGTCTTCAAAAATATGGAATCATCCGGTATAGCGAGTTTGAGAAACATTACACCACTCACCCCCTGATCAGGGCACATTATTTCACTTTGCTCAATAGGGTGGACAAGAGAATCACAACCGAAGCACATACCAGTATCAAGGATTTTTATCTCGATGTAGCTGGAAGAGTGCCTTACAATCCAACACTTAACGATCTGAAGCCATTGATTGAGGTGGTGTATCACCTTTGCAGGGCTGGGGCTTATGATGAGGCTTTTTATGATGTATTTAGGAAACAGATTCATCAGGGGAATAAAAGAGTACTATCCTATCAATTGAATGCTTTTTATACGCAGTATTCTATCCTAAAGGAGTTCTTCCCGGATCGCGATACTAACAAAGAACCCCTGGTCAGCGATGAGAATGCTAAAGCGTGGATTATTAGTTCACTCGGATTCTGCCAGAATAACCTGGGAAATTTGAGTGATGCGATTCCCTTCTTTGAACGAGGTAGTGTTCATTCAATCCAGTTAGAAGACTGGGAAGGAGCCAGCGCTGATTTCAACAACCTGACAGATACATATTCACTGCTTGGAAGGCTTTCAGTGGCTGAGAGAGCTGCACAAAAAAGCTCTGAGTTCGCTGAGAAATCGAATGAAGACAAGGTGATTCAATCCTCTCGTGCACATCAAGCACACATCAGATTCCTTGTGGGTGATACTTCACAAGCTGGCGTGCTTTTTAAGCAGGCGCAAGAACTTGAAAAGAAAATTGATCCGGATAAAGTATATCTCTACTCTTTTCGAGGAATTCAACATACCGAATACCTGATCCGAATTGATGATAACGGATATGCCAGTCGTGTGAATGATGCCAATCATAAGATTTGCGAGAGAAATCACTGGCACCACAATATCTGCCAATGCCACAGACTTTCCGGTGAACTTGACGCTATTGAAGGCAAACAAGAGACTGCCGGAGATCATTTTGACCGGGCATTGAAGATCGCGCGGAGTATTGACAGAAGAGATGTTCTAATCGAAGCCTTGCTGGGACGCGGACACTGGCTGGCGAAACAGATGCAGGATGCTGCCGGAGCATTCAACGACCTGAACGAGGCATTGGACTATGCCCTTGAGGGTGGTTACCGGGTATACGAGGCGGATATCCGGGTTGCTCTTGCCTGGGCTCATCATGCAAATGGTGATCCTGACAGGACAAACGCTGAAGCAAAATTCGCCAAAGAGATGAGCGAAGAGATGGGGTATCATTGGGGCAGGGTCGATGCAGAGGAAATCCTGCGTATCCTCTAAGGTTTCGTCACCCACCGTCACATTATCGTCACCCCTTCTAACCCCCACCCACAAACGCTTTGCACCCCCTCGGTGACGATGTGACGCTATTTTACATAGTGTGTAACCAATACAAAACATCAATCAAACTTATATTTTATTATAAAATAAGCCAGAATTCCTGATATTATAACAGGAATCACATCAACTTCTGCAAACCATTTAACTTCTACTAATTTCTCGAAGATAACTGAATTAAGAAAAGCAATTACAATAGCCATTCCAATAGCGTGTAATTGCTTTCGAATTGGTTTACGAATAATTATAAAACGAAGCAGTCCCGGAAGTATTAAACCAACTCCAAGTGGAAGCAATACTGACAATGTCCAATCATACAACACCATTTTGATTTTCTCCTATATTATTAAGATAATAATTTTGGCTTAACGACTGTTGACCTTATGTTCTCATATCCTCTCCAATTCCTCTAACGTCCTCCCCGTCCGGACATTGCCGGTGTTCAGTGTGGTGATAGGTTCAAACAACATAATATGGCATTCTTTATCAGCAACTGGTCGGTGATCGATACCGCGGGGGACAATCACGAACTCACCCTCCATTACCTCCAGGTTTTCATCCCGCAGCTCAAGCGTGAACCGACCACTGACCACCAGGAACAGCTCGTCTTCGTTCTCGTGGTGATGCCAGTCGTAGATTCCCTTGAATTTAACCAACTTTATATACTGTACATTAAGCTCCCCGATGATGCGCGGTACCCACTGATCGTCGAATAACGACAACTTCTCAGCGAGGTTAATCTTTTGGATTGTCATTTGTTAATCTGGTTGTATATTCTGTGACAAAGTAGAACTAATTAAAATAATACTACCAGCTTAGTAAATCCAACTTCGTCTCCGGCATTAAGTTGTCCTATATAAATACCGGATGTCCAGTTACTTGCATCAACCTGAAAAGCATTAGAACCTGCTTTTAGATTCTCTTTTTTCAAAGCCTTAACCATCCTGCCCTCAGTGTCATAGATAGTTAGCGTCACATGACTATCATAGGGAAGATTATAGTGAATAGACGTGTTTGAGTTAAACGGATTTGGATAGGCAGGGAATAATTCGAATTTTTCAGGCGCATTTATCTCTCTAATATCAACATCATTTCTAACACCTACGCCTGAAAGGGGTATTTGCAAAGGCAAACCTTCCGCCATGATTGTCATCGTGCATTCATAGGCGAGAAGTTCAGTCGGGTGAAACAGCACATCTAATACTGTTTCTTCGTTAGTATCGAGTAAAACCTGATCTTGAAAATTTGAATTAAAAACCTCACTATCGAAGGTTACTTCGGTTATTAGTCGAGATCGATCGCTGATGTTGGTGATTGTCATTTCGAAGGTTGCTGTATCACCGATCATGACCGACTCGAAATCATGAGATTCCTCTGATATATCGAGAAAGGAAGCCGTGATCGCCTGGCTGATATCGTAAATTCCCACACTGTACCTGTCAGCTACAATGGCAATTTCTCCCTCGATTGCAATATCACCGACGGAATAATGTGTGCTGCTCCAACCGAGTAGTTCGGGATTATCAGGCTCTTCGAACGAGACTATCTTGAATCCCTCTTCACCGCAGCTTAAAAATAATACTCTATCCTGCACAAATTTAATTGAAGGTATTCTGAATCTGCCGAGGTCGATTGAACCGACCTCCTGGAAACGATCCGGTTCCAATAACCAGAAAGCTCTTATTCCACAGCTTTCGATTTGTCCCCATGGGGGTTCATCACGGTATGTTATATAGGGCATGAAAAGAAGCCTGTCTGAAATCCGTAATTCTGTAACTGTACTACCGGCGTTCTGTAAACTGATAAGTTCAGGATTTTCAGGATCTGCAATCGAGAATGTATAAATGGAATTCCTCCGGTTATTAGTTCTATCTTCACCTAATGCATAGACATAGCGATCATTAATCTCGACACACTTCAGATCGCTTGTATTTTCAACCTGAGTCTGACCAATCCTCACGATACTATCTGGTTCCGAAACGTCATAAACAGATAGTATGTAACCATCTATATCGTTATCTATGTGGGTTCGCAGTAGCAGATCGTCTTCTATTACAAATTCTGGGTATGGGTACTCATGTTCATAGTAACGTATTCCTTCGGGAGAATCCGGATCACGTAAGTTATAGACATACAGATATCGTCCACCCATATATAAGTGTTCGTCATATATAACCGGATACTGTGGTTCATAATCGTTAGCGCGGGGCCAGGGATTTTCCCGAATCCTCCTCAGGTTATTCAGGGAGAAGTTATATAATCTGTGGCTGATGGCATAAACATTGTCTGAGTAGGTCACCAACTCTCTTATTTCATGTCTTGCACTGGGAGATTCCAGCCTTGATATTAATTCAGGATTTTCGGGATTCTCAAGGGAAACAACCCGAAACTGTCCTTCAGAATTACTACCGGGTTTGCAATCAATGAGGTAATGATCGAAAAAATCAGAATACAGTTTCAAATTTTCATCGAAACCTCCAACAGGCTCGGGATTCTCCGGATCTTCAATATTTATTATCTTGGTCTCATGCTCAACTTCATTTCCGTCTCGAAAACGTGTGGATAAATAAGCATAATTGCCATAAAGAGCCATCCGAGGAGCATTAGAATAGCTCATATCCGTTTCTAATGTCGCTACAATCTCGGGATTTTCGCGGTCAACCATAGATATTACATAAAAATACGTTTCTGCTTGAGACTCACCACGCACAATATACATGTAATTTCCTCTTCCAATCAACATACTCTCTGCACGACCGAACCCTAAATCCAGTGTTGCCAGCTCCTCAATGTTCTCTAAGTCTTCGTAAGAACGCATTGATAGCCACCTATTGGTCATGTGGTATTTAATGTTATTAGAGACTGTCCAGATAGCATCGTTCGCTGATCTGAGTGCACGAATTTGCCTTGGGTTAGACGGATCATCAAGTGAAAAAGCCCTCAACTGTTCCGATAAAATGGTTTGACCGACCTTATCGTAAACGTAAAGTCGGTTATTATCAAATACTATGTAGGTAAAGTATTGTCCTTCCTCAAACGTGATAGATCTTAAGATCTCAATATTCTCCGGATCCTCTATTGAGAAAACAGCTAATCCTTGCATGCCATCTGCGATGTAAGCATAATCACCGACGATCAATATATCATAAGCCTGCCCAGGAGTTGGGTAATCGTAGAGGATCCTGGGGTTTGCCGGATTTCTGAGCGATATCACTCTCACTCCGTATCCCGTTGCACAGAAGGCATAATCACCACTCACTGCGACATCGTTATACTGACCAAACACCATTGCTTCATCGATCAACTCAATATTGTGAGACTGTTGAGCTGATAAGGATGACGTAATTAGGATTGCTATCAGAAACGATATCAAGTTTTCATGTACTAAACGCATGTTCTTCCTCCTTAAAACACTGAAATCGAAACGTAGCAAAGTTATAATTCCCGGTTTCGGAGAAACCGGGCTACGTACTATTAGGTAAGATGTAAAATAATCCGATAGAATCTATATACAAATAAGCAGGAATAAAATGATACTCGTCACATTCCAGTAACCAACTCCAACGTATCCCGCGCAATAACCAATTCTTCATTAGTAGGAATAACCATCACTCGCACTCTCCCACCTTTATCAACAAACCTTTCTTCTGAATCGTCACTGTTGTTCAATTCCGGGGCGAGTTCTATACCTATGAATTCGAGTCCGCTCAGCGAACGTTTGCGCACTTCGGATGAGTTTTCTCCGATACCACCGGTGAAGACGATGCCATCCACCCCGCCCATAGCGGCGGCGTAAGCGCCGATGTACTTCTTCACCCGGTAGACAAACATATTAACCGCCAGTTCGGCGCGTTCATTTCCTTTTGCGGTGGCTTCCTCTAATTCACGCATATCGTTGGATATGCCGGAGATGCCCTGCAGACCGGAGTGCTTATTGATCAGGGAATTCGCTTCGCCTACACCGATCTCCTCGCGGGACATTATGTAAAGTAGCGCTGCCGGGTCTATATCGCCGGTGCGGGTGCCCATCAGCAGTCCTTCGGTGGGGGTGAAGCCCATTGTCGTGTCAATCGAAATGCCACAGCTGACCGCTGCCGTGCTGCAACCGTTACCCAGATGACAGGTAATTAACTTAAGCTCTTCGATTGGTTTGCCGAGCATACTTGCTGCCCGGTCGGAAACGTAACGGTGTGATGTGCCGTGGAAACCGAAACGGCGGACGCTGTACCGCTTGTAAAGGATATATGGCAGACCGTACATATATGAATAGTCCGGCATCTGTTGGTGGAAGGCTGTATCGAAAACCGCCACCTGGGGCACATCCTTAAGCAGCGCCCGGCAGGCGGTTATTCCCTTGATATTATGCGGGTTGTGCAATGGCGCCAGTTCAATGCAATCGTGGATTTGATGCATCACAACCTTGTCTATCACAACCGATTCAGTGAATTCCTCGCCACCGTGGACGACACGATGACCAACCGCGTCTATCTGCGATCTGTCTTTTATGACACCGTGATTTGGTGAGAGCAGTATAGTCAGCACGTACTCAATCGCTTTGGTATGATCGGAAATGTCACCGGCTAGCTTAATCTGATGACCGTCTTCCCGGTTATGCTTAAGGATAGCTCCTCTTGAACCGATCCGCTCGACAACGCCCCAAGCCAGACATCGCTCGCCATCCATATTGAACAGTCTATATTTAACGGAACTCGATCCGCTGTTTAAAACTAAAATTATCATTTATTCTCCGTAAAAATTTATTGACAAAATTGTTCTGAGTGCGCGCTTCAGCGCGTTGGACTATAGTCTGTATTCCAAATCCTTTACGCGCTGAAGCGCGAACTCAGAACTTCTATAACGACTTCCCCGTTTCCATTACCCGCGCAATCCTTTCCCAATCAACATTATCCGCCGGCACATCCAAAACCATTTTTCCTTTCTCCAAACCCCAAAGTCGATTAATAACGCTTTGTAGCTGAAGCACATTATGCGTGATCCAGATTATTCCGTAACCCGCATCCCGAAGATTTCTCAATATTGAAATAAAACATTTTTGTCCTGCATAATCAAGTCCCGCAGTAGGATCGTCGAAAATATAATATGGTGTTTTCATTGCTATAACACTTGCTAATGCTACTCTTCGTTTCTCTCCACCGGATAATTTGCCGGGGAATCTGCCAAGAATTTCATTTGGATTAAACCCGACAACTTGAAGTGACCAATTTACGCGATCAGCAAGTTTCTGACCTTTCAATCCCTGATTGGTTGGACCATATTTAATCTCTTCCTTTACTGATGAGGCAAATATCTGCAATTCCGGGTGTGATCCGACCCAGCCAACAGTTTTTATCAGTGATTTGGAATCTAATTCAACACTTGAATTGTCGTTAGATTGAAGAGTGAATTTACCGCTTGCCGGTATAATGAGTCCTTTCAACAATCGACCAAACGTTGACTTACCCGAAGCGGATAAACCTATCAATCCGACGATATCACCACGATTCAGAGAACAATCTATGTTATCAATTGCATTGGAATTTATACCGGGGTAGCGGTAGTTGATGTGGTTTACTGTTAACATAAAACCCTAAACGGCTGTCAAGTCACCGCACTTGACAGCACACACTTGGTAATGATGTCAACCGCGGCGGATTGACAGCGGATTGACAGCGGGTTGATATGGGAAAATTTCCTCTGTGCTCTCTGCGTCCTCTGCGGTGCAAGAATCAGAAGAACGTACTCCAAATCTTAATATTAGTATCACCACCGCCCGTAGCAAGGTGCACACCGCTGGAACTGAATGCAAGACAGTAGACAGCAACATCATGCGCATCCATTGTGGCTAACAAGGTGAAGTTTACGGCATCCCAAACCTTCACGTTATCATCGCGGGAGCCGGAAGCAAGATATAAACCGTCCGGGCTGAAATCCAGAGCATAAATTGCATCGGTATGACCACCATCTGATTCTGTTAATGATGCAACTACAGCAGTTGTGTCAATGTCTAATTCACCGTTGTTATTAATTATTTGCATGACTACAATATTACTATTGCTTACACCTGCCAGGTATTCACCATCCGGACTAATTGTAAATCTACCCATATGATAAATACTACGTCTACCCAATAAAGCTGAATCAACTATACCGGGTTCCCATATCTGAATTTTATTATCTAAAGAGAGTATCATATGCCGACCATCCGGGTGATATGCAAAGCTGCCGACTCCACCTGATTCCTCATCACCTATTTTATATGCCAGGTCTCCCGTTTCCATATCCCAGATGTAAACATAACCACTTAACGCTGCAAGATAACGACCATCATAACTGAATTCCATGGAGCGAACCGCACCCATATCATCGTCATAAAGCGTCCATTCCAGCCGGTGATTCAGCATACTCCAGACCATAATGGTTTCATCGTCAGAACCTGAAGCCCAGCGAGTACTGTCAGGGCTGTAAGCTATACCATAGACAAGGTTTGTATGTCCTTCTAACTTCTGTAGCATTTCACCGCTCCTTGCATCGTAACGACGCACTCGATAATCACCGCAGCCAGCGATGATATAATTTCCTTGAGGACTATATGCCAGCGAAAGCACAGGACTGTCTCCAGAGTCTATCGTTAATATCAATGCTCCACCGGTTACCGTTACTTGATCAGTAAACCTGGATGCTCCGAATTCATTGATCGCTCTTATTTTGTAGTAATAATCGTGATCCCTGGATTTGCCGTTAAATACATAGATTTCTACATTTTGATTAGTGCGTTGAATAAGCGAGAAATTTGTGTCGGAATCAACGCTTTCAAATAACTCGAATCCGGATTCGTTCGACGACCTATCACGCCAGGTCAGTCTAATCTCAGTTAGCGATACAGCAACCGCTGACAGGCTGCTCGGCGGCAGCGGCGGGCTTTGATTCGGATCATTGTTTGGATCATAAGGTGTGGTTGATCCACTACAACCCAAAATGCCAATTGACAGTACAATACTGATAAAAACCGTTAGTAAAATGAGCATTCTAAGGTGTTTCATTTTCTCTCCTCATGTTTTTTACCGCAGAGGGCGCAGAGAACACAGAGAGGTAATTGTGTTCTTTGCGAACTCTGCGGTGGATTCTTACTTTATCTTTCAATCGAATTATGTATGGGTTCAATTCCTGCATTTTTAAGCAGTTCAGTGTTCAGGACTACTTGCGGTGTTCCTTTGGTTACTATCTGTCCATTCCGGATTACAAGGACTTCATCAGCATGCATCGCATCAATAGTATTTGTTGAAATCCACAATAATCCCGACCTTTCGGTAAGTTTTCCGATCATTCTTCGTATCTTTGTTGTCCAATAAGGATCTAAGAATGCAGTTACTTCATCAAGGATTAAAAAATCAGGATGCATTGCAACTATTGCAGCTAATGCTGTAATCTGTTTCCAACCGTCACTTAAGGTATCTGGGGAAGTCTTAGCTTTATTTGTCAATTCAAACATCTCAAGTGTTTCGCAAACCCTTACTCTCATCTCATCCGGATGAACGCCAATATTTTCCAAGCCCCAAGCAATTTCACTCTCAACATTCTGGCATAACAGTTGTTCGTCAGGATTCTGGAAGAGTAATCCCATGCCGTTCCAACCACGATAGCTCTCATTCCCTGACGAAATTACCTCACCAGAAGTTGGATTGAACAGCCCGGCAGCAATCCCTGCCAAAGTGCTTTTCCCGCTGCCATTAGCGCCCAATAGAGCAATATGTTGACCGGTCTCTATTATTAACGAAATATTATCCAGAGCAGCTCCGGTAGAACCCGGGTAAATATAAGATACATCTTTCAGTTCGAGAATTGCCATATTTTCCTTTAAAAATAGTAGAAGCGACACTCTTGTCGCTTGAACTTTCTTATTTCAAAGACGTTGTGCAAGCGACAAGAGTGTCGCTTCTACTATTTTTTCATATTTCCAGTAGCGTATGCGTTTCTGCCTGCGAGGATTCACATGCACGGAGGCGTATACTACCGGTATAAGTACGGTTCAAGCAATTCTATAATTCTTTCAGCTGTACCTTCGCGCGACATAACTACGTTTGCAGCGGCGTCGGAAGCTTGTTTATAGCTGTTAGAATCAACAAGCCATTTATGCCATAGCTTTTCAATGTCTTTTGCTGTTTTAACCACAAATCCGCCACCTGCTTCCAACAACAGGCTTGCTTCATGTGAGACGTGATGATTGGGACCGAACATCACAGGAAGACCGTGCGCTGCCGGTTCGATAACACTGTGAATACCCTTGCCGAAACCGCCCCCGACGTAAGCTGCCCAGCCTACAGTGTAAAGGTCAGCAAGTACACCCATTCTGTCCACCAGTAATACCTGCTCACCAATTTTCTTACCATCCCATTTAGAAAACAGACACACTTTCAATTGATTGGCTGAAGCTATAGCTTGGTTGCGATTGAGAGCTTCAGATGTCGGTTCGTGTGGGACGACAACTAATTTTGCTTCTGGTAATTCCTTTACGATAGATAAAAATGCCGCCCAGCATATCTTCTCACCCTGCTGCCAAGTACTGCCTGCTATCATCACCGGCCCGGGTTGAAGAGCTTTTCTTAAATTGTTAAACCTTTCTTTTCCTTTAATAGCGCGTTGCCTGACGCGATCATATCGAGTATCACCGACGGATAGGAGTTCTGTTCCGATTGACAGTAATGGTTCAACACGTTTAGCATCTGTTTCTGATACCGTCCATACAGCGTGTAGATGTTTCATAAAGGTTCGATGAAAAGATCTGACAACTGGCAATGTTCGGTGTGATCCGGAGTGGAAATTAGCGTTTATTAGAATGACGGGGATATCCAGCGACTTTGCTGCACGTAATAAGTTGGGCCAAAAATCGTGCTTGGAAATTAGTATGAGCCTTGGGTCCAGCCTTCCAAATAATTTGAGCTGCTGATATATATAATCATTCGGAAGATATCCATACGCCCACAATTCTGATTTAGCGCTGACAGTCTTCGCTGCTGATGGAGAAGAAAAGGATATAGCAACTCGGTATTTCCCGGTATTATTCAAGCGGTCAATAAGCGGTCTGATGCCCTCAAATTCACCATAAGATGCCACATGTAAAAGAACACAATCACGTGCATCAGCAGAACCGATTGTCCAACCGTCAACACCTTTTCGTCTACCCTTGAGTGTTTTTCTCAATTTACCATTAAAAGGTGATACTATATGTGCTAATAAAATACCCAGATTATGAATAATATCATATAATATAAACCATAATCCTCTGGGTATTGTTGAACGATCCAATTAGATATTCCTCTTCATTTCGTTACGCGTAGGGAAAGATCTATTTAGCCCCACTGGAAATCTGAGGACAGTATACCTTTTTATTAAAAAGCTTTATGTTTTTTAAGGACAAAAGATAAAACAGGTATACTGTCCCCAGATTTCTCACACCTACGCGGGTTTACATCAAGCAACTCTCATAACTCTTTCAAGCGCATCAAATACTATATCCGGACTTATATCTTTCATACAACGGAAATGCTTACGCGGGCATTTCACTGGACCGTGGGGATGACAGGGACGACAAGTCAAAAGTTCATCAGCCTGGACAATCTCACTTTGACAACGGAAAGGTGCAAAGCCTAACTCTGGTGTTGTCGGACCAAAGATCGCAACCACCGGCGTATTTACCGCTGAGGCGATGTGCATAGGACCGCTGTCACTGGAAATCAGTGCACTTCCTGAATTTACCAACGCTACAAGTTCACTTAAACTGGTTGTTCCGGCAGTATTTAATACAGGGAAATCAATCTTCGATTTGATCGTTTCAAGTAACTTAAAATCTTCCTTGCTGCCGATTAAAACCTGGGATTTATAACCTGCTTCGTAAGCAATCTGCATCAATTTAGACCAATGTTCTGCAAGCCATATCTTAGTTGGGTGTCTGGCTCCAGGCGATAGCAGCAACGGTTTGACCTCATTAGAAACGCTAATTTTTTCACTGTAGCTGGATAGTAGTTCCTTGATTCTTATAACCGAATGCGTATTAACATTTAATACTAATCCCTTGCTATCATCCAATGCTGTAAGTGGAGAAGCAGTATTAAGATAATCTATAGCCACCGGCGGTGGTATTTGCAATTTGTGTCGTTGTGTAGGTAAGTGAATCCTGATCCATCTGTTAATTCTATGACGCTTGAAGCGGTATAATCGTCGTGGTTTAATAGTGGATGTAATAAACCGGCTGGAAAAGCTATTTTGCAGATCGATTACTGTATCATACTTGTTAGCAGCCAGCTCATTCCGGAAATTTCGTTTTGCTGATGATTCATCGGGATATGCTAATATCTTATCAATATAATCGCAGTTGTCAAGTAATGGGAGATACTGCTCTTTAGTCAACATATCAATTGCAGTTTCTTTGAAGCGATTACGCAGGCATCTCAGTAGCAAAGTGGTTAATACCACGTCTCCAAGCGAACTAAGACGGATAATTAATAGGTGTTTTGGGTTCAGGTTGTTTCCTTGCAGATGATTTCATCAGTAGGTTGGACACTCTTGTCCGACAGACCACGAGTCAGACAAGAGCAAGCTGTCCGAAAACAGGAAATCAGGAGCGACAGGCGTCCCTGTCTGTCGGCTTATATATTGATATTTAGCAACATACACGACAGGCAGGGACGCCTGTCGCTCCCGATTAGTTATTCTCAGACAGCCTGAGAGTGTCTGATCTACTGAAAATTACGGTACGAATATCGAAATCCATTTTTCCATAAAAGTATTACTTTCTGCGTATGTATCAATATCATCAGACCAGATAAAGAAAACGCCGACTGAATCTATACCTTCAATCCAATTCAACATACATCCACGTCCCATAACAAACGTAGCTTCGGCAAATATACACGTTTGCATTGCATCAGGTGTCCAGACGATGAGGTTAATCATACCCTCCGCCGGTTCTCCATCCAATGGATCAATAATATCATTGATCTTACCATCACCAATGTCCACTTCGATATCACTTAGGTTTATAAGGCACATTCCCCCTGCGTCCGGTGATATTTTATATTCTGTACTGTCACTGGATGGCGCTTTTACGGTTATTATCCATTTATCTTTGGCAGATGGACTTCCCCAAGAGCGGTAAACACCGCCTGCTTCCAACATCGCCGCTTCAACGTCACCATCGATCATAACCTGTGCTGCTGCGTCCAATGCCCAACCTATAGAAACGCTTCTCAAATATAGAGAACCTTCGCCTAATAAAGAAACTCTATTTCCTTCCAATAATACTATCTCGGTTAATGAAGCAGCTCTAGCTTGTTGGGAAATGATATCGGGATCGGGACGTGATGGTTTGGACGAATTGAATCCCCATAATTTCCTAACCTCACCTAAGCATGCACTCCAAGTATCCCCTGTTGACTTGCTAAGGGTGTCAATCCTCGATAACAACGAATAGAATTCGGGTGGAATTTCAACCGAATCCCGTTGCGAATTCAGTTTATCAACAACGCTGTTTTCACCACGAATCAAATCCAATCTGTCACTGAATACCTTTGCGGCATCTTTCATAAGAGATGAACATTTCTTTCTGCCTATATCACCTGCAACTGCTTGGATTTCCAAAGTGTAGTTTGCTTCGTTGTATTTATAACTCTGCGGTTTATCTGTACTGCAGCCACACAGAAAAGACAGAACCGAAATAATAACAATAATAATTCGTGCAGTCATTCTATTTTCCTCTAATAACAGCAAATTCCGCTAAATCAACCAATAACTTCCTGATCAATGAATCAGGTATGGTGTCAAGCGCTTGAACTGCCTGTTTTGCTACTGAATTCATATATTCAGTGGCGTAGTTATCACCGTTATTACTACGCACAAATTCAATGATGTTTTTAATCTCTTTCCTTTTAATTCCACGTCGTATCCGTGCTTTAATGCGACTCGCTTCACGTTTACCTACACGGGATAATGCTGCTAACAACGGCAGCGTCAGTTTTTTTTCTTTCAAATCACCACCGACGGGTTTACCAAGACCTCGCCCATCACCGAACAGGTCGAGCATATCGTCACGTATCTGAAATGCGATCCCTAATTTCTCGCCATACTCACCAAGCGCTGTTACACTTCCTTCCGGCAATCCCGCTGTCAAGCCTCCCAATTGGCAGGAAGCGTTGAAAAGCGCCGCAGTCTTGTCACCGATCATCTTTAGGTAGTCATCCTTATCCATATCGAGTCGTTTCGCACGGACAGCTTGAACAAGCTCGCCTTTTGCCATCCGACGAGATGTATCGGACAGTATATCGAGCCATTGCAAATCGCGTGCGGACAGCGTTTCTCTAAGAACGCTGGCGAGCATAAAATCACCGAACAGCACTGCTATTTTGTTCTTAAAGCGTGCCGGTAGTGAAGGGAACCCACGTCTCTGGTCTGATTCATCGACTACGTCGTCGTGTACAAGGGTCGCTTCGTGCAGCAGTTCAACGATCACTGCCGCCCTGATAGCGTTATCATTTACGCTTTCGTCGCCCAACCGGGCGCAGAGCAAAGTCAAAGTCGGTCGCAGTCCTTTGCCGTGTGTTCGGGATAGATATGCAACGACCCGATTAATAACCTTGAATTCGGTCTGTAATGTAAGGCTGTACTGTTTGCGGAATCTCTTCAGGTCATCAATAATCGGTTCCTGGAACCGGGCAAGCACGCCGTTATTGCTATTTAGCTTGCCGTTTAACACAATTGCTTAAGCTGTTCTTCATTGCGATAGATCAGATAGAACCTACGTTTACCGACCTTCAATATAAACGGCGCTTCAATCCGGATATCGAGGTTTTTCCCTTCCGCTTGAACTTTGACGCAGTCAATAGAGACCGCACCGGCTTTTATCAGACGGTTTGCTTCAGCATTGGATTTTGCTCCACCGGCAGTTACAATTATCCGAGGCAGCCATTCAACCTCATTGTCAATCCTGACTGCAGCATTGTCCTCAATCAATTCAGCGGGTGATGGTAAATCCTTATTTTTGAAAAGAGACAGAAATTGCTGAGCGGCACACCTTGCTTTGTTTTCATCATAGTATTTTGAAACTATGGTATTTGCTAACTTGTGTTTGGCTTGATATGGATCATTTTGTGACAGTATATTGTCTATTTCTCTATTTTCAATTCCAGAACACATAAGATAATATTCACGGATCATATCATCAGGTATGGACATGATTTTTCCGTAGATATCATCAGGTGAGTCGGTAATGCCTATCGCATTCCCTAACGATTTGGACATCTTTTCCTTGCCTCCGGTTCCACAAAGCAGGGGCATAAGGAGCAAAACTTGAGGATCCTGTCCATAAGCGCGTTGAATATGGCGAGTCAGCACGAGATTAAACTTTTGATCCGTTCCTCCGAGTTCGATGTCAGCTTTGAGCGCTACAGAATCGTAAGCCTGAATAAGTGGATAGAGGAATTCCATTATTGAAATCGGTTTTTCAGCTTGGAATCGTTTCCAGAAATCATCACGTTCGAGCATACGGCGGATAGTGTAGTGGCTCGTCAATTCGAGGAATTCGTAAATATTTCGCTGCCCGTGCCATTCGCTGTTGAAGCGAACTTCGGTCATTTCCGGATCGAGTATCTTGTAGACTTGATCGCGATATGTTTGGGCATTAACTTCGACCTCTTCACGTGTTAACCGGGGACGAGTCTTGGATTTTCCAGATGGATCTCCGACCATACCTGTAAAATCGCCAATAAGGAAAACGACCTTATGTCCCAATTCCTGGAATGTCTTGAGCTTCCAGATTGACACCGAATGACCGATATGCAGGTCAGGTGCAGACGCATCAAAGCCTTGTTTGACGCGCAACGGTCTGTTTTCCGAACGGGATTGTTCTAATTTCTGTGTTAGTCCTTCCATGTCAATAATCTCAACAGGTGCTACACCGTCTTTAAGTCGGCTGATCTGTTCTTTGACCGGCAGGAATTTTGTGTGTGTTTGCATAGTATTTTTAGCTTTAGGCTTTAGGCTTTAGGAAAGCCTAAAGCCTAATTCCTACTTCCCCGTCCACCTTTTACGCATTTTGTTAAAACGATCCAATTCCCGCTTTTGATCCCGTTCCATAATTACCTGGCGTTTGTCATATTTACGTTTTCCAGTAGCAATTGCGATCTCGACCTTTGCCCAGCCTCGTTTGAAATATACCATCGTTGGGACCAAGGTAACGCCTTTTGTTAAGACTTTATGCTCAAGCTTCTTGATTTCGTTTCTTTTCAGCAGTAACTTGCGTTCTGCAATCGGATCGTGTCCACCACCTCGTGCCTTGTCATAACCGGCAATATGCAGAGAACGCAGGAATATCTCACCATTGCGAATGACTGCATGAGCGTCTTCAAAACTGACGTGACCGCTGCGTAATGATTTAACCTCGCTGCCACACAAGACAATACCAGCCTCGAAGCTGGATTCTATATGATACTTAAACCGAGCTTTTCGGTTTCTTCCTATGATTTTATCTATCAAGCTTTTCCAGATAATTGCACCGCAGAGGACGCAGAGGCTTTCATACTTGGGTAAATCAGGCACTACTTATACTGCTTTGAATCGTAGTATCTTAGGATTTCTTAAGATAACTGTATAATTTATTGTAAGATTAAGCGCTAATGCTCGTATTTGAACTTGTTTCACTTAAAAACCTGCATTACTATTAATAAAATAACATTTTCCAATAAGGTAAGCAAGCCTTATAATATAAAATACAACTATACTAAACGTTACCGGTATAACAGGAGGAAACATCTCCGAAAATCCCATTCACATATTGATAATTGATGATGAGTTAGCTGTAGTGCAGGGTTGTTCACGCACTTTGTTAAAAGATGGATATTCTGTTGAAACAGCTCTAACACCTTCAGAAGCAATTACTAAAATCGAACAATCCGAAGCTGAATATGACGTGATGTTCATCGATCTAAAGCTAATAGGGGATCCCAAAACAGACCTGTTGAAGCGATTGAAAGAACTTTCACCCGAAACGGCGATAGTGTTTATCGTTGGACCAGCTTCGATTGCTGCTGCGGTTGAAGCAATGAAGCCAGGTGGTCACGAATATTTGCCTAAACCGTTCACACCGGATGATCTGCACGCAGTGATGAGTCGCGCACTTCAGTTGCGTGCTGTTCTGCTTCAAGCTAGGGATGTTCGCAAGGTGAAGAGTGTTGGTGATTTTGACGAGTTGATCTGGATGGGTCCTGCAATTCAGAAGATATTCCGTTTGATCTCACTGATATCTGCAAGAGGCACTAATGTATTGATAATCGGCGCTCCGGGAACAGGAAAGAGACGCGTTGCGATGACAATCCACGATGCCAGTCCTCGAAAACTTGAACCTTTCGTTATGTTTGAACCAATACGTGCAGAATCACCGACTATATCTGAACAGCTCTTCGGATACGTAGCGAGAGAATTCAGCAGCAGTACTTACTTCCCGGGTAAAATGGAAGAAGCAGGCAACGGAACCTTTTATATACCGGAAATCACAGTACTTGCAACCAACGATCAGACACGCTTGCTTTCTGCGATAAAAGAACGTCGCAATATGCCGTTAAGGGGTATAAACTCGCGTCCACTATCGTGCAGAATCATACTTGGCACGGAAAGAAACCTTCAATCTGCGGTCAGGCAGGGGAAACTCTTAGAATCTTTCTATCGCGACCTCGAATTTTTCCCAATTTATCTACCTTCACTATTCGAACGAAGCGAGGATATTCCCGCTCTTGTCTATCGAATACTCCGTCGTTTTGCCAAAAGATATAACCGACCTGTGAGCAAAGTGGAGGGAAACCTGATGACAAAGCTGCAACATCGTCACTGGCATAAAAATATACGCGAATTATCGCAATGTGTAGAACGGATGGTCTCAGTATGCGAATCGGATACGGTTGATCTTATGCATTATCAACAGGTTATGGGAGATGTCCAATCCTCAGTATGGTCAGGGCTACCTCCGTCAACAGTTAATGAACTTAAATCGGTTAAAAAGAGATTACGCCATGCGGCAGTTACTGAGGTTGAGAAAGCGTTCGTTACCGAGGCTTTACGCCGATCAAATGGAAATGTGACCCGCGCTGCCAGAGAAGTCGGAATGCAGCGAAGGAATTTTCAAACGATGATGAAGCAGTATGAGATCAAGCAGTGATTTGTTTTACCGCAGAGATCGCAGAGAACGCAAAGTAATTATTATGCTTCTCTGTTATCTTTGCGCCCTCTGCGGTGAAAAAGTTCTTTAGAACATCACTTCACAAAATAATACCACGTCCTGACCAGACTTTCAATCCCCGTGAAGAAAGTCGGCAGGTGGATGTTTTCATTTGGCGAGTGAGTCCTGGCGTCCGGTAATGCAAAGCCTAATAATAACGTGTCCACACCGAGTATCTTCTTGAAGTCCGCTACGATAGGGATGGATCCGCCTTCGCGCAAGAAATATACCTCGTGATTGTAACTTTCTGCAAGCGCTTGTTCTGCTGCTTTCATATATTTGCTGTCAATCGGCGTAACAACCGGATGTCCGCCATGATGACGAATGAATTTTACTTTGACTGATTTAGGAGCTTTTTCGATGAAATATTTTTCTACTAACTCCATAATTTCATCCGGATCCTGATCCGGTACTAAGCGCATTGAAAATTTCGCGTGTGCTTTGGATGGAAGTACGGTTTTAGCGCCTACACCTGTGAAACCGCTCCAGATACCGTTAATCTCAAACGTCGGTCGTGCTCCGGTTCTTTCCCGACGTGTATAGGGTTCTTCACCCCATAGCTCTTCCACGCCCAGACTGGACATGTATTCTGTTTCGTTATATGGAACCCTGGCAATCCTCGCGCGCTCTTCTTCGGTCATATCCGGTATGCGGTCATAAAAGCCAGGTATTTGTATTCGTCCTTTCTCATCTTTAACAGATGCTAAAAGCCTAGCTAGAATTTCGGCGGGATTTGCTACAGCTCCACCGAATGTTCCCGAATGCAGATCGCGGTTGGGACCGGTTAACTCGATCTCAAGGTAGGTCAATCCTTTAAGCCCATAAGTAATTGCCGGTTTTCCCTCAGCCAGCATTCCTGAATCAGAAACAACAGCTATATCGGTAGTAAGATATTCCTTGTTAGCTTTGAGAAAGGCAGGTAGATTGACACTGCCGATTTCCTCTTCACTTTCCAGAATAATTTTAACGTTCACCGGCAGTTTGCCATCAGTCTTCAAGATCGCTTCCAGCGCTTTGACATGCATATATAGCTGCCCTTTATCATCCGCAGTGCCTCTTGCAACCAGTCTGTCGTTCTGGATGTGTGCTACAAACGGATCCTTTTCCCACAGATCGAGCGGATCAACAGGTTGAACGTCGAGGTGTCCGTAGATAAGAACGGTTGGCGCATCCGGCGCATGCAGCCAATCTCCCGTTACAACCGGGTGACCGGGAGTATTGTGAATCTTCAGGTTGTCAATTCCAGCGTCTTTCAGAAGATTGACAGCGTGTTCAGCGCAGTCATACATTGCTTGCTTACGTTCCGGATCGCTGGATATTGACGGGATCGTCAGAAACGTTTTAAGTTCTTCGATATATCTTTGGTGATTAGATTTTACGAAATTGAGAGCTTGTTGCATTTATTTCTCCTTTTTTTATTTTTTAATGCTATATTGCTTTAATGCTAAATTGTTAAATTGCTGTATTGCTGTATTGCTGTAAGATTAATTGCAATATTTTGGTAACAATACAATAATATAACAATATAACAATGAAATAATGAAACAATGAGACATTTACTTAAATTTCTATGTTAAAAATGGACCAACTGAATAAATTTGATAGCAATTTAATATCGCATCTGACTGAAACCTATGGGTTGCCGCTGCATATCGTTTTTACGGAACGGATTGCTTGCAACGTTGAGTCGTTTCGTGAAGTTGCACTACAGAAGTATAAGAACACCCTCATCAGCTTCGCAGTCAAGTCAAATCCCTGTCGTGGTGCGGTGAAGTTTGCTGCCTCGATGGGACTTGGATTAGATGTGGTATCCGAATACGAACTCCGGGCGGGGCTTGAGGAAGGCATTAGTCCGAATCTGACTATTTGCAACGGGAACGCAAAATCCGACAGATACATCGAAATGGCGGTTGAGGCGGGAACTCTGATTGCAGTTGACAGTGATTGGGAACTTGATCTGGTCAACGAAGTATCGAAGAGATGTAATGTTAAATCAAAAATATTATTACGATTTGCCGGAATGCCGTTGGAAGGTCTTACCGCTGCCGATCAATCCACAGCAACACCCTGGACAAAGTTCGGTTTTCCAATTGATCAGGCTGGGTATGTTTTTAAACGAGCTGCCTACGCTTCTAATATTGATCCGGTAGGCATATCAGCGCACATCGGAACACAAATCTGCGATGAAACCGGCTATGACCGGCTTATGGATAGTTTGCTTAATCTTGCCCAACAGATGCAGGATTGCGGGATGTCTGTTAAGTATATTGATATTGGCGGCGGCTTTCCAGTATCCTACATGTCATATAAGGATTGGGTTTTATTTAAGAAGCTGTTGATCGATCAGCTTGATGGCAGACTTCCCTGTGAGCAATGGGTGACCTGGGATAATATACCGATGGGATTTGCCGATTATCTTAAGGGTGGAAATGGTCAGGATGTTGAAGAAATCCCCTGGATTGGCAAGGCATACTGGTCGGCGTATCCGGGCGCTAAGATGCTGGAAAGGATTCTTGGTGGCGTTTCCGGTAATGCTGTCAACCACGGCGGGTTGACAGCGAGCAACTCTACCAAGTATGAAAATAGTAGAAGCGACACTCTTGTCGCTTGCACAATGCCTTTGAAATACGAAAATTCAAGCGACAAGAGTGTCGCTTCTACTATTTTCAAAGGAAATATTGCTCAACAATTAAAGAAGCTTGGAGAACCGACTCTCATCATTGAGCCGGGACGTGCATTGATGGGAACAGCAGGAATAACTGTTGCTAAGGTCATGGGCGTCAAGAAAGTAAAGGGCAATAATGTAGTTGCTCTGGATATGGGGATCGTTAACCTGGGACATAGCCTTATAACGCCGGATATATTCCCGGTTGAAATCTACCCATCACGCCCGGACGACGAGCCTGTCGAAGCCTTTCTATCCGGAAGGTTATGCTTCACCGGCGATATGATAAGCAAGGTTAAGCTTCGACTAAATCGTCTCCCGCAAAGAGGAGAATTGCTCGTCATACATCACACCGGAACATACTCCGCCGATCACTTCGCTTCGAACAGTTGCGGTTTTCCCAGACCAGCTAAGGTTGCGGTTCATAAGGATGGAAAGATTGAAGTTTGGAGGAAGGGGGAAGAGTTTGAGGATGTTTTTAAAAGTGCGAAAGTGTGAAAGTATGAAAGTGCGAAAGTGAAGCGTCTCCAAGGGTGATCATTGGAGGCGCTTCAGCTCCTCCTTCCTTTCTATCTTACTAATAACAACTTCCTGAATCTTTCCTCACCGGAGGCACTCAATCTAATTATATACAGACCTGATGGTATATTTCCAGCATTCCATATAACACTGTGAGTACCGCTATTTGAAACATCTTCTATTAGTGTTGCTACTTTACGACCGTTTAAGTCGAATAGGTGTATATTGGTAACTCCTGCCTTTTCAATGCTGTAATTTATCCGAACTGATGCATTAAACGGATTAGGGTAAACTGCATAGCTTAAATAATTACCACCTTTTATATTTTCGTCAACTTCGGTGCAACCGTCTGGAGTCCAGAAAAATGCTCCTATATCCCCACGTGTTGAGTCAGGATCAAGCGGATCAACTGGATTCCCTGCGTCTATTAAAGGACTGTTAGCCATCAGCCAGAAATTACCGTTATCCTGATCTACAAACAATGGATCAACCGATAAACACCCCTCACTCAACTCTATTGGATTTTCAACAGGATGGTCATAACCATAGAAATTTGTATATTCTATCGTTATGGATTCTTCAATATCTGGTTGTAATCCAGCTCTAAATGCAGTTTCCTGACCACCTGTAAAGGTACAATTATTTACACGATATGAATCTGGTGAGAGAATTGAGCAAGTACCTGAATTATGAAAAGTACAATGTTCAATAAGGATGTCGCCAGCTGTTGTATAAAAACCTTCACTCTCGAAAAAAGTATTTCTCGAAATAAACAGATTATCAACATACCAGGCATATATACTACGGGAAGATATATTTTTAAAGGTGTTCCTTTCTACTAAAATAATCGATGACATCTGTAGTGAGAGTCCTCTGCTTCCATCCTGAAATAAATTGTCTGTAATTACAGCTTCTTCAGCGCCCTTAATTGAAATAGCTCTACCTCCACAATTGATGAACTCATTATACCGCACATCCACCTCACTCGTGTTGCGAATATCTAAAGTTACGCTTGAAAACCTTGAGTTGAATACTGAGAAGCTTTGAGAATTCATTGGGAATAGAGATACATTTGCATTTTGAATTGAAATATATTCAAAACCATAGTTTCCCCCTGTTTTTAAGAGTCTAATGCCTGTCCAACGCCCTAACTCTCTATCAAGTTCTTCCGGAGTGAACCTGATCGAGTCCTCTTCGGTTCCGTGCATTAAAAGATCACCGAAAACTACCATCTGTAACTGCTCTCGCCCCATTAGTCCTCTATATCTTACCACAATATCGCAACCAGGTTCAATAAGTAATGTTTCATCTTCCTCTATAATTATATGGTCGTACATAAAGAAAGGAGATTGAGCCTGACGCAATCTTCCTGACATTTTCCCACCAATCGGTGTACCTTCAACGACGCGAACATCTACATTGAGTTCTTCTGTGTTATCCTGATCGTCGATTACAATCACCCTGAATGAAAAGTCGTCCTGATCAAAAGGCACTCTCCCTTCGAGAACCAGGGAATCTTCCACAACATCCCGGCGCTCGCCCGAACGCAGCCATTCAGGTAAGTCTAACACACGAAAGGATACATCGTGATCATCGTTTCCACTCACCACGTATCTGAAGTCATGTTCCCTCTGTGCAAATGCAAGTTCAGGGGAATGTATACCTGGAGGATGATCCAAACGCCGGTCGAAGAAGTTGGCGCCTATATCCGCTCTGGTTCCATCACGATCTTGTCGAAGGTCGGGATCGCCGGAATTAATACAGGGTGAGATAGGCTGTAAATCCGGATTTAAAGGATCAATGTTTCTTAAGTAAGGGTTCGTAATCAGATTTGTTGAATCGATTAAATAATTCAGCGTGTCCGGAAGAAACATATCAAAGAGATACAACATCCCCCATAGACAATTATGGTGAATTTCAAGATTTTCAGGTTGTTCTAAATATCCGATATCAATCATCGACCTTGCTGGATTTCCCACAATTATATTGCTGTTAAGTTGCAGGCTTGTGAGAGTACCTATTTCAAAAGTAGAAGGCAAAATTGCTTCATCAGGATAGGGGGAGACGATTGTATTCTGTGTAAAATTAACATCACTGCTACTTATATTGATTTCTGCTTCTATGATATTCTTTGTAAATATCGTACTTCCACGATTTCGCAACTCTATTTCACCACTCAATCTGCAATTCTGGATATTAATACTAGATTCACCTCGAACCAGCAATCTTTCTATGCCGGTATTATTCCTGATAATGTAATTTCCCTCTCCGTATAAATACAATCCATTCATTGTGTTATTATTAACTGTATATCTGTTTTCATTCAGGGATACACCTCCCGCTATTGTATTATTAGATATAGTTAAATTGCAATCACTGGCTCCTATTCCCCCTTCAACATCATCATCACCTATCTGATTTCTGTCAATTAGTCCATTTAGGTGTCCAAGAGTAAGATTTCTTTGAATTTCGCATCCTGTCACATTTAAAGACTGTCCTGCTCCATCGATAGTAACATTTCCCTCTATTATGGAGTCTTGAATATAACCACGAACACCTGTTGCCTCACAGGTTATAAATTCTATGCTGTCAGGTCTGGTTTGGCGGCAATCCGTTAACTCGAGAACCCCCATAAAAATACGAATGTCACCTTCTATAGTGCAATCTGTCAAGTTTAGCCCTCCGGGATGAACATTGAAAACAGATTCACCTTCATCTCTAAAGAACCTACAGCTCCTGGCGATTAATCCAGCGTTGAAAAGATGTATTGTGACTCCCTCCTCGCCCGAACTTAACTCGCATCCGTCTGCAGTAATATTGGAACCGCTATTATCATCAGCTTCTATTGCATTTTCAGAGCATGCAATATTGCATCCGGTTAATTCAAGATTATTACCTCGCTTGAGAGATATACCAATATTACATTCCGTAATTTCACAATTGTCTAAACTTGATAAACCTTCATGTTTGTCGAAGCAAATGCCAGCCCACTCTTCTTCTTGGTTTTCAGACTTTTGAAATATAACCTGGTTTTCTTCAGTTCCTCTGACTTGCATCGTTCCATGTATGAGTAATGGTAGGTTAGAATTAATATTAACAATCACACCGTCTTCGATAATAAGGGTGTCATCATCACAGACTACCAAAGTATCAGTCACCAAATAGGGACTATTCTCTTCTGTCCACACACCCGACACTTCCCCCTCAACCTCAGTCTGAGCTATCAAAGAAAACGGTAGGACAATTATGAATAGAACAGAGATTCCCCATAGGAGTGATTCAATAGGAATAAGGTTTGATTTCTGTGTATATAATTTCTTACTTTTCATTATCACCATTACCAAAGAAAACGAATTACAAATCTTGAGTTAAAATGTGGAAAGAAACAGGTTAAATTACTCGATAAATTAATATATATGAAAAATTACATTAATAGCAAGAGTTTTTTACATTATTTTCGTTGAATCCGGGGGACATTATACCTGTTCTCTATAACTCGTCGATCATTAAAAGAGTATTCATAAAATAGATATACTGTCCTCAGATTATCCGAATAATCTGTTGACAGTGGCAATGCTAATAATTACCTTTACGTTTATAGAAAAGTGCGAAAGTGTCAAAGTGTGAAAGAAACAACCTGAAGGTTGAACTCTGAACTTGGAACTTTGAACAAACAAATAGTAAAAACAGGATACAAAAATGAAAGTTCGTGAACATTGGGGGTCGAGGCTTGGGTTTGTGCTGGCGGCGGTGGGGTCGGCGGTCGGGCTGGGCAATATCTGGAAGTTTCCTTTTATTACCGGGATGTACGGTGGAGCGGCATTTGTGCTCTTTTACCTGATTTCAATCCTGCTTATCGGTCTGCCGGTTATGCTGATTGAATTCTCAATCGGGCGTAAGACTCAGCTCAACCCGGTTGGAGCGTTTCAGAAACTGGCTCCGAGTAGTCCCTATTTTCTGATAGGCGCTATGGGTGTGCTTTGCGGTTTTATAATCCTGTCATACTACAGCGTGGTTGCCGGATGGACGTTGACCTATATGTACAAAGCAGTTGCATTCGGTTTCAAGGATTTCAGCTCGCCCGAAATCGCCGGTGAAGCATTCACCGCTTACAGCAGCAGCCCGATATGGCCAGTTCTTTCTCACGCCGTCTTTATGTTTCTTTGTATCTTTGTGGTCAGTAAAGGTGTTAAGGTTGGTATTGAGCGTTGGAATCGTATTTTAATGCCGACGCTTTTTGTAATTATCCTGCTATTGATTGTACGTGGTCTTACACTCGAAGGCGCCGACGCTGGGCTGAAATTCTTGTTTGTGCCTGATTTCAGCAAGCTGACCGCCAATGCGATGCTCGTGGCGATGGGGCATGCGTTCTTTACTTTGTCGCTTGGTATGGGAGCGATGTTGACTTACGGTTCTTACCTGAGTGAGAAGGAAGACCTGGTCAAAAGTTCGCTCTGGATTATAGTGGCAGATACAGGCGTTGCGCTGCTGGCAGGCATTGCGATTTTTACGGCGGTATTTGCTATGGGATTCGAGCCAGCCGGTGGACCGGGTCTGGTCTTTCACGTATTACCGGCAATCTTTTCGATGATGCCGGGTGGAAATATAATGGGATTCCTGTTCTTCGCGCTGTTATCCATTGCAGCTCTTACTTCGGGGATGTCATTACTCGAAGTGGTAACTGCATATTTCATCGATCAGAAAGGATGGTCGAGAAGAAAAGCTTCAATTGCATTTGGGTTTCTGATTTTCCTCGTTGGAGTGCCGTCAGCGCTTTCCTTTGGGGCTCTGAAGGAAATCATTATCTTCAAGATGAACCTGTTTGACTTTTTTGATTACCTGTCATTTAAGTATATGCTGCCGTTGGGCGGTTTCTTTATGGTTCTGTTCACGATTTTCCGCTGGAAGCCGAAGAGTTTGCTGGAAGAATTAAAACGAGGTGGTCCGGGGTTAAAGATAAGCGTTGGATTGGCTACGGTATTGCTGCTAATTTCGGCAGTGTTTGTGGGGGTTACGTTTGTGGCGGGGGTGTTGGGGGTAGGATAAGGAGGTAGTGTTATGATTAATAAAATTGAAATTGAAGGCTTCAAAAGCCTGAAAAAAGTAAAACTAAAGCTCGGCAAGTTTAACCTTTTCATCGGTACAAATGCCAGTGGGAAGTCTAATTTCTTTGATGCACTGAGAGTGTTACAGGGCATTGGGTATGGGTATACGTTTGATGAGATACTTAATGGGAAACCTAAGAGCGCGACGAGTGAAGTATGGGAAGGAATAAGAGGAGGTAGTGAAAAGGCGTCCTTCATTAGTAAAGGAAATTCTCTACCTAAACTTAAAAAAGACAAAATCCTTCTTTCAGTTGGAATGCGTCTACCTGCAGAAGCTCCAATACACTTTAGGGAAAGAATCACATACGTAGATTGCAACTATTCAATAGCCTTTTCAAGTAAAAAAAAGGTCGTATGTAAGGAAGAATTCCTTTATGATAGAAAGTCAGTTTTTAAAAGCGAAGAATTCGACTATAAAACGATCAAGGTTTCTTATTGTGGAAGTCGACGAGAAGGAAGAACTCAACTTAAGTTTGCGAGATCACTACCAATACTGCATCAACTCTTGAAGGATAAAGATTTAAATAACAAAATTATTTCATCAACTCATAGGAATAGCGCATATCACGCACAATTAACGTTAATAGACATTCAAAGATTTGATCCTTTACTCTCGATATTACGCACTTACTCGAAATCTGCTTACGCAAAAAGAATGGGTGATCACGGTGAGAATTTTGCAGCACTCGTAAATACTATCATTAGTGATGAATACACAAAATCAGCATATTTAAGTTGGCTTAAACAATTGACTCCAACAGAGCTTGATGATGTAACAGTATTGTCCGGGGCATTGGGTGAACCAATGTTTGCAACAGTCGAAAGGGGTGTGAAGTATCCGGCGCCTATTCTATCTGATGGGACATTGCGTTTTGCTGCTATAACCGCAGCTTTCTTCCAACCTGATATGCCTCATATAATTACAATTGAAGAAATAGAGAACGGCATTCACCCAAGCAGATTACGTTTGCTGGTCGAATTGTTGAAAACACGTTCGAGTGAGAGATGCCAGGTAATAGCAACAACTCATTCACCGCTGGTTTTACAATGGCTCAAGAAAGAGGATTATGAGACAACTTTTATCTGTAAGCGCGATGAGGAAACAGGCGCATCGACTATTACTCCATTATCAGAAATCCCACGTCTCCTCGAAATCATAGATAAACAGTCACTTGGCGACCTGTTTACAGAGGGTTGGCTGGAGGATGCGTTGTGAGTTTTCGTGTCAAGGTAATTCCAGAAGATCCAACCTATAACGGATACATCTTACAGCCGCTTGTCAGCAGGATTATGCGAGCCTGTAATAAACCCAACGCAAGGGTTAGTGTTCTTTCTAATCCAAAAGCAAAAGGCTATGAGCATATTAAATCGCTCTTGGTTGATCAGATTATGGATGGGTATTCCCATTTCGATCTGTTGTTGTTCCTGCCTGATGCTGATGGAAAGGACAGGAGTAGTGAGTTCGTAAGGCTTGAGGATATTGCTGAGAAGAAAGGAGTTCGACTCCTATGCTGTGCTGCAAAAGAAGAAATTGAAATCTGGCTGTTGGCAGGTCATCAAGATAAACTATCTGAAAGCTGGTTTGATATCAGAAGTGATGTTTCTGTAAAAGAAAACGTATTTGATCCGTTTCTGGCGGAATATGGTGACTCGCGGCGGGCTGGAGGCGGTCGCGATATTCTGATTGGTGAAACCTTACGTAATTATAACGGATTGAAAGAACGATGTCCGGAACTTAAGGATTTAGAAGAGCGCATACAGGATGTTTTTAGGTAAATTACTAACCGTATATCATACCGATTAAACAAATTGGAGTTCGGAATGCGGAGTTCAGAGTTAGCTTCGTTAGTTCGGGAAAGAAAAACAACCTAAAGGTCGAACTCTAAACGTTGAATTCTTAACTCACCAAACCAAATTATCGGAATAAACTCTTAACTATCTGCTTAATCCGTTTTATCTGCTGTGAAAAATTTCGTATATTAAAGTAAACAACTAATCTTTACACTTAAGCGAGGTCAACAAAAATGAAATACGACAGAATCTGGAACTTCAATCCTGGTCCGGCTGGTGTGCCGCTTGAGGTTCTCGAACATATTAACGAGGGCTGGTTCAACTACCAGAATACCGGTATGAACCTGATGGAATGGTCGCATCGTTCCAAGGAATACGATGTAATCCATAATAATACCGTTTCCCTGGTCAAAAAATTGCTTGGATTGGGCGATGAATATCATGTTCTTTTCCTGCAGGGAGGCGCTTCGCTGCAATTCGCAATGGCGCCGATGAATTTCCTTGGTGAAGGGAAAACCGCTGATTATATCAATACCGGCTCCTGGTCAACCAAGGCTATTAAGGAAGCCAAGTTGTTCGGTAATATCAATGTTGCCTTTGACGGTAAGGAAGTAGGCTTCACGCGCTTGCCCAGGCAGGAAGAACTCAAGCTGACCGATGGCGCTGCCTACGTTCATATCACCAGCAATAACACTATCAAAGGAACGCAATTCCTTGAATTTCCCGATACCGGCGACGTACCGATTATCTGCGATATGTCGAGCGACTTTTTCTCACATCGCTTTAATACGAAACCGTTTGCACTAATGTTCGGTGGCGCTCAGAAGAACCTGGGACCATCCGGCGTAACATTAGTGATACTTCGTGACGATCTGCTCAAGACAGCCCGTGAGGGTATTACAACTATGTTGACGTATCAAATCCACGTTGATAAGAATTCACTTTATAATACACCCAACACCTTCGGTATCTGGTTTATGAACCGGGTGTTGACGTGGATTGACGAAATGGGCGGTCTTGAAGCGATGGAGAATCGTAACAGAAAGAAAGCCGATCTCCTATATGGATTTATGGATGACAATTTAGACTTCTATCGTGGAACTGTCGACAAGGATAGCCGCAGTTGGATGAATGTCTGTATGCGTCTGCCGAACGAAGAACTTGAAGCTAAGTTCATCGCTGAAGGCAAGGCAGCCGGTTTCAACGGTCTGAAAGGTCACCGCAGCGTCGGCGGCATTCGCGTCTCAATGTACAATGCCATCCCACCGGAAGCTATCGAGGATCTGGTTGGGTTTATGAAGGGTTTTATAGTGGAAAACAAGTAAGAAAGCTTTCAAGTTTTCAAGTTATAAGTCCAGAAGACAACAACATTTTTAACTTGCGAACTTGAAAATTAATTCAAGGATATACAAATGAAAATATTAGTAAACGACGGTATGTCGGCGGCAGGGGCGGATATGCTCCGCGAGGCAGGACATACACTACAAACAGATAAGATTCCCCAGGAAGAACTTCCTTCCAGGATTGCAGAATTCGATGCTATCGTCGTCCGCAGCGCTACAAAAGTGCGTAAGGACGTGATTGACGCAGGCATTCCGAACCTTAAGGCAATCGTTCGCGGTGGCGTCGGTGTGGATAATATTGACGTTAAATACGCTGAAGAAAAAGGCATCAAAGTGATGAACACTCCAGCAGCAAGCTCGGACTCCGTTGCCGAACTGGCTCTGGCACATATGTTTGCACTATCCCGTCACCTTATTCCTGCCAACCTGACAATGCGCAACAAAGAGTGGAACAAGAAGCAGTACAAAGGCGTTGAACTTGCAGGTAAGACACTTGGTATCCTCGGCATCGGACGGATCGGTCAAGCATTGGCAAGAAAGGCATTAGCTTTGGGAATGAAAGTCATCGCTTATGATCCTTATGTGGATTCAATTGATCTTGATCTTAAGCTTCTCGGCAAGAAAGAGGTTCTGGCACAAGCGGATTATCTCTCGCTGCATATACCGGTTGATCCTGATGGATATGTTCTCAGCACGGATGAATTCGCGAAAATGAAGGATGGTTCTTACCTGATAAATTGTTCCCGAGGTGGAACCGTAGATGAAGACGCTTTGATGGAGGCGCTCAACTCAGGCAAACTTGCCGGTGCGGGTGTGGATGTTTTCGTGGGTGAACCTAACCCTAAGGCTGAATTGGCAAAACATCCAAAGATCAGCGTAACACCGCATATAGGTGGATCAACAGTGGAAGCACAGGATAGAATAGGTCTTGAAGTTGCTTCACAGTTGATTGATTTCTTAAAGTAACGATCATAGGGGAGGGCTGATATTCCTGTCCACCCTCCCCAACACTCACAGGCTGGAAGTCTTTGCAACTAAAGAGGTTTGGATATTATGAATTACATTAGGCTGGTAATACTAATTTTCCTTTTATTTTCACCTGTTGTCCTTATCGCTCAGGTAGATTTTAATACAAGTCTGAGAGATATTGAACAGCATCAGGAATTGAACGGTGAACATTGGCCGGATCATCGGCGTACTGACTCCAATATGTCTATTCTTTTCAGGGAGATATATGGATTAGAGGTTGTCGAAGGCTCTGAGATGGCGTGTTTCACTCCTGAAGGCGTCTTTGGGGGTGTAGTGCGACTTGATCCTGATTCAGAGATAGGTTGGGGGCTGGCGGCATGGGGAGATGATTCTTTTACCGATGAAGTCGAGGGTTTTGAGGATGGTGAAGAAGTCCTTTTGCGTTATTGGGACCCGGTACACCATTGGGAACTGAACATGTCAGTGGAGTTCTTTCAGGGGAATGAATTGACTTTTCATAATCTGGCTTTAATCGTCGTCGAAGCAACCCTTAGAATAAAGGATAAAGAACCAAACCTATCTCCACAGCAGTTTCAACTTGAGAGGATTTTCCCAAATCCTTTTAATTCAAATGCTCAAATTGAATTCACGCTTCATAAGCCAGCTTATGTAATTCTCAATATCTATGATATATCCGGCAGGAAGGTCAGAACACTACTTGGAGAATTTTTGAAATCCGGATATCATCATTTTATTCTTGATGGTGAAGGTTTACACAACGGATTGTACTTGGTTTCAATTGAGATTGAGGGACAGAAGCAGGTTGAACGGGTGGTTTTGATCAAATAATCCTTTGTTGCAGTGTCGTTAGGCGACTCAACCAAGTATGAAAAATAGTAGAAGCGACACTCTTGTAGCTTGATCTTTCTTAATTTCAAAGAAATTACGAAAGCGACATGAGCAGGTTATCTAAAAATTGGAAATTAGGAGCGACAGGCGTCTCTGCCTGTCGGGAATGACAAAAGGGGGACTTTTCGGTCAGGCACTAACTTGCTAACTTTCAAACTTGAAAACTTGAAACTTTTTAACTTAAGGAGAAAAAATGGCGAAAATAGCGTCATTCAGAGGTTATCGGTATAATAAGGCTGAGGTCGGCGATCTTAATAAGGTTGTAACTCAACCGTATGATATAATAGACGATACGCTTCGTGACGAGTACTATAACCGTAACGAATATAACGTTGTGCGTATAATTAAGGGCGTTATCAAGGAATTGGATAACCCCAACGACAACCAGTACACCCGAGCAGCAGGTTTTTGGAATAAATGGATTGACGAGCGCGTTCTGATAAAGGAAGGCGGTCCGGCTATCTATGCGTATTTTCAGGAATATACCGTTGAGGGGACAACATACATTCGCAAAGGGCTTATTGCTTTGGTAGACCTTGATGATGACAATGCAAAGGTTCGTGCCCATGAAAAAACTCTTTCAGGTCCAAAGGCGGACAGGTTGAAGTTAATGAAGGCAACGGAAGCGAACGACGGTCAGATATTTATGCTCTATGATGATCCGGAGAATAGGATCAATGACCTGGTTGAAGGCGGTATGATGGGTGCAAAGCCTGTTATGGAGGTTAAAGACGACTTTGGCGCTATTCATAGACTTTATCGTATCACTCGTCCTGGGGTGATATTGGACATTAATGATGTGTTTGAGAATCTGGAACTGTTTATCGCTGACGGGCATCATCGCTTTGAAACCGCTGTGAATTATATGAATGAATGCAATGAACGCAACTGGAAACCTGTAGGTTCTGAGACATTCACATTCCGGATGATGACTATGGTTAATATGCACGATCCGGGTTTGACAATTCTACCGACCCATCGTCTGGTTCATTCACTGGATGGGTTTAATCCCGATAAGTTCCTCGCTAAAGCCGCATCCGATTTTGAGATTACTGAGTATGTCGACCGTTCTGAGCTATATACTGCATTGAATGAGGGCGGGAAAGCTGGAAAGTCAGTATTTGGGTTTAGCGCTGAAGGAATAGACGGTTACCGTCTGTTAACCTTGAAAGATCCAACGTTAATGGACAAGCTTGTCGAAGGTGAGCATTCCGAAATCTGGAGTCGATTGGATGTAACGGTTTTACACACGGCGTTGTTGGATCGTATACTTGGGATTACAGCAGAGAAACTCGCTTCATACAGCAACGTCCACTATATCCGCGGTCGCGATGAAATTCTCGATCTCGTTGGCAAAGACGGCAATCAGGCAGCTTTTCTGATCAACGCCACGCGTATGGATCAGGTTCGAGACGTAGCGCTTGCCGGTGAAAGGATGCCCCAGAAATCAACCGACTTCTTCCCCAAACTGCTCACCGGAATGGTGATGATGAAGATGCAGATTGATAAGAGTATGGGATTGGCAAGATACGATTCGGAATAGTAGTATTTTCCGCAGATTACACAGATTACGCTGATAATCAATAAAGTCAGATGAAATCTGCTTCATCAGCTAAATCTGCTGTGAATTATAATTTGTATTCAGAACAAAAATATCGTATATTATAATAGCGTAGGTGTTACCGCCTGCGAGGTTGCCATGCGACAAGAGTGTCGCATCTACTGATAAAAAGAATCTGTTAAATCTGCGTAATCTGCAGTTAAAAAAAGTAATTTTCGTTAAAAAAGGGAAACACCATGAACAGGCTTCTTGCACCGGCTCTTGTACTGCTTCTTGCATTTGCAGTCGGAGCGTCACCCAGTACATCAGTTAATATCCAGGTACAGGATCACGGAAATTCAGGGCTTTCACTTGATTTTCAACTTCCGACAATTGCTCAAATGACAATTGATCCTGGCAGCAATATTGAGAGCTATAGTTATACCTCTGATAATAAAGAAATTCCGATTGTCAGACGCTGGATCAGGATACCACCCGGGCACCGGGTTGAGGTAGATATCAACAACCGTTCCAGTTGTCTTTATAAAGATATAGATAAGTATGACGTTATTAACCGGTTATCAGTTAATTCAGAACAACTAACGCATTTAGAACTATTTCCACCGGAGCCCGTTTCCGTAGGTGGGACTATTATCTTCCGCGGGATGCCAATAACTCCGATAACCGTCTATCCGGTTCAGTTTGATCAGAGCAGAAATAGTGTAGTTGAGAACACGGATATTTCCTTAAACATCAGTTTTATTCCCGATGCTTCGATAAATAGATCTGTGAATCCGGTTAATGATCCCCCGGGCAGCGAGATGGCAAGAGTTATAGATCAACTGCTGCTTAATCCACCGCGCCGCGACTACGACGAAATTCAAGTATCGTTCCTGGCGCGCATTCTTATTATTCATGATACAAGTTTGTCTCGAGCCGCAGAACTATCTATTGCTGAATTTGCCGAATGGAAACGTCAGATGGGTTACCAAGTGGATATCGAAGCAATAGAAGACGCTGTTGGAATGGGATCGGCAGACATTAGAGAATTGATCCGGGATAATTATTATAATGTCGATCCACCTGAAATCCCTATTTCACACTTGATAATAATCGGACAGGATACAATCCAGAACAGAAGCTATTTCCCCTCTGAACGTGATCTTGGTGATCATTATTTCTCTCTTATGGACGGTGATGAAATATTAGGACCGGATATTACCGTAGGACGTTTTTATATAGATGGTGATGCTCAGTTAGAGGCAGCTTTCAACAGGTCAATACTATATGAAAGCGATCCTTATATTGATGATGAGGAAGATATTAATGACAGTTGGTACTCTAAAGCAATCTTTACCGCTGAAGACATTGGCGCTCAGGGTGGTGAGTTAGTCGCATCAATGTTTCAACTGGGACGGTGGACACACGACAGGTTAATGCGTTTCTCTGATCCACCTTATACCTGGGTTGACACTTTATATGCAAGACCGAATGATAACGAAGGTGTGGTACAGGAGACACAAGAAGCCCTGGAAGATGGAAGAAGTCTGGCGCTAAGCCGTGGCTGGCTTTTGGGAAGTATGATAGATATGAGTGAAGACCGGGCTACTTATACCGGTCGTAAACATCCGTTTGTATGTGCTGTTACGTGTCATTCAGGTAGAAGACAGGCAGCTTTCTTTCATTCAGGCACTCCCCGAGTTCCGAACGGACCAATAGCAGTATATGCTATGTTTGGTCCGACTAATACCAAGACTAACCAGAGCATATTGGGTTGGATTGTCAGAGCCATCACTTATAGAAAAATGAATCAACCCGGTTTGATTCAACTCGTAAGTAAGATAAATTTTGCGGCGGATTTCAGGTATGATAAGCATGTGACTGAAGGGATTGTAATTCCCACTTTGATGGTTTATCGCCTGCTGGGAGATCCTTCCGTGAATGTTTTTACCCGGTATCCGGTTCAACTTGAAGCTGAATATCCGGAGACTGTTACTCTTGGTGCGACAGGTTTAAACATTCTGGTTGATTCCGAAGAAGGTTTATATGCAGATGCCACCGTTTGTATATCGCAACCGGATAATGAAGTGCATTTGGTGACGTTCCCCGGTGATGATGGATGGGCAAGGTTCACTTTCGCTTCAGGTTACTTAGAGGAAGGAGAATTGCTGCTTACTATCACCCGTCCGAATACTTTGCCTGTTATTGATGCTATTAACGTTCAAGCGCAGAATGTTATGATTGAACTGGATAATTTCAGCATAGATGACGAAGATGATAAATTCGGGAGCGGAGAAACGCTGCCGACAACTTTAACATTCAGCAACAACGGTAACGAAGATGTTCAGGACCTTTCAATTGTTTTATCGACAGAGGATCCCTGGGTAACGTTTTCCGAGGATAGACTTTCGTTGCAAGAGATACCCGAAGGTGAAGATCGTGAAATAGAATTTGAGATGTATATTCACGAATCCAGTAAAGCTTACAGGTTAGTGCGAATTGGCGTAGAGGTCGAAGCCGGCGATAGCAGATGGTCACATTCCTTTACATTCCCTACTGCAGGTCATCTACTTGCGGACCGCCGTATTCGTTTTGGAGATGACCAAACTTTTGATCCCGGGCAAACGGTCGATTTGATTCCTGTACTTACTAACCACGGTGATTTAAGACTTGAGGAGTTCTCCGCAACGCTGATCAGTTTGAATGATGATATTACAGTAATTGAGGATAGTGTTGAATATCCTCCAATCGATCCGAGACCGGACGAAGGTTATGCTCCGATTGATAATAGCGCTTTCCGTGTAGAATTGGATACGATAGCAATCCCCGGAGATTCTGCTCGATTCAGATTGGATCTATTTGCCGGTAATGATGATGAAGACTTTAGAGATACTATATATTTCCAGGAACTGATCGGTCAGCCGGATGTGCGCGATCCATTTGGACCGGATGAATACGGCTATATATGCTTTGATTCCGGTGATGAAGGTTGGGGAGATAGAACACCTGTATATGATTGGATAGAGATCAATACCTCAGAAGAAGACAACAATTTTATGGGAACAAGGTTAGATTTCAGAGACTATCTGGAAGAGCAGGATGATTCTGCAGTGCTTGAGCTTCCGTTCTCTTTTCGCTATTATGGACAGCAATTTGATACACTAATTGTCTGCACGAACGGCTGGATAGCTTTTGGAAATGACAATTCCAAGTATCATACTTTCCGGAATTGGTCAATACCGGGAATTCAGGGACCGGATGCACAAATTGCGGTTATGTGGCAAGATTTGGTAATCACTTCACCTACAAACGCGAGAGGCGTTTACTATTACTATGACGAAGATAACGGACGTTTTATAGTTGAATGGTCAAATATGCAGTTATTTCATGGTGATAACCGACCGGCAGATGACCATCTGGTTGAGTTCCAGGTGATATTATATGATCCGAGTATCTACCACTCTTCTACTGGCGATGGTGATATAAAGATACAATATAAGACTTTCGAAGATTTTCGTGGAATCAGTCATGATAACCAGTTCAGTACAATCGGATTGAAAAACCTTGATAATACTGGAGGTCTTCAGTACGTATACTGGAGCGAATATTCGGATAGGTGTATGGAATTGGTCGACGAAACAGCATTATTTTTCACTATGGATGTCATACTCGAGTATGGTGGATTAGCAGGACGAGCGGTCGTGGCAGATGATACAAGTCAAACTCTGGAAGGGGTACGAGTATACACCAGACGCGGCTATGAAACACTGACTGATGATAATGGACGATTTGAGTTTGATGATATTGCCGCAGGCAGGGAGGAAGTGTTTTTCGCGCTTGATGATTATAACACTATGAGTGCTCGTGTTGACATTTTTCCTGACAGTACTACCCAAATTGGTATGCAAATGACATATCCATTAATCAGACTAAGTGACGATCCGATTAGAGGTGAGGCTCGACCTGACTCAGGATGCGGTGGACAGTTGATAGATGTTTATAACGATGGTATTGGCGATCTTGAATACAGCGTGAGTCGTCGGTATCGCGATGGTTCAGATACCGAGTATGAGCAGATTAGTGAAATCGGAGTAGGAGAGATTCTTGATGTTCCATATCTATTTGGTTGTCAGTTCGTAGAAGATGAAGTATTTGTAACTTATACCGAAGACCTTGGACAAGTCGGCTCAGAGAGGATTAGTGTGTTTAACCGGAACAATCAATTAGTCAGATCGTTTGAGCAGCCCTCGTATCAGAGTTTTGGTTTTATGGATTTAGCGTATGATGGGACTTACTTGTATGGTGGTGATTTAAGAGAGGATACTGTTGTTCTGGTTCAGTTCGATACTAATGGTGATCGTGTTCGTGATATTGATGTACCTTTGTCGGTAAATGATTTTCCCTTTGCAAGAGCTTTAGCCTGGCGACCAGAAACAGAAACTATTTTTATGGCACACGATTTACATAGAATTTATGAAATGAATATGGATGCGAGGATAGTTGATTCGTTTTACGTTGATCTACCTGACGGCAGACCGTCGATTAAGGGTATGGCTTGGAATCCTGTTGACGATGATAATATGCCGCTTTACATAATGGACTGGGCAGCTAACGATACAAATAGACGTATGAGGTTGATAAAAGTGAACCCTTACACAAGACGCAGTGAGGTATTGGGTGATATTTCTATCTTGGACCAGGATAAAGGAAAAGGATTGTCTATTGGTTTTAACTGGGAGCAGGGGGTGGCTTGTTTAGCATCTATTGCGGATAAGTCTAATCGCTTTAATGAAGATATGTTAAGAATTTATGAGATTGGTCCCGATACGCGGTTTCTCATTGTTAACATAGGTGATGGAATTGTACAACCTAATGGTGAGTCTCCTATTACAGTTATAATGAGCGCTTTAGGATTGGAAGATGGTCAGGAGTTCGAGATGGGGTTGGTTATCAACCATAATGCCCGAGGTGAAGAGGTTGTTGTGCCAATTGAGTTTAGAGTTAATGCAAGATCAAATATTAATGGCAATGTATCGATCCCATTGGAATTCGGTTTGGACAACGCCTACCCGAACCCATTCAACTCAATGACACGGATTGGGTATTCATTGGATATAGCAGGTATAACAACATTAAAGATTTATGATATAACCGGCAGGGAGGTTGCTGTTCTTATAGATAATGAGATGCCCGCTGGGAAGCATAACGTTCTGTTTGAATCGGAAAATTTCGCTTCCGGTATCTATTTCTACCGTCTTGAATCAGGAATGGATTCACAAGTCAAGCGAATGGTATTGCTTAGATAAAGGATGAAGTGCGAAGTATGAAGGATGAAAAAATACCAGGGTACGATAGACATTTTTATCTGTCGTGTTAACAGCACATCAATTTTTCATCCTTCATACTACATCTTTCATCTTTTTTTCATCCTTTCACTTGACTGTATAGTTAATATTTCATATATTAATTAGTGTCTGACCGGAAAGCCCCTTTTTTGTCATTCCCGCGAAGGCGGGAATCCAGATAACTTATTGTTTATCCTGGATTCCCGCCTTCGCGGGAATGACAAAAAAGTGTTGATATCCAGAAAAACGGAGGTTTTCGGTCAGACACTAATTAGTTAATGTAGGCTGGATCGAGGAGTTCAAGATTGATTTTCCAGCTTCAGTTTGGGGCATTAGCTCAGCTGGGAGAGCGCTTGAATGGCATTCAAGAGGTCAGCGGTTCGATCCCGCTATGCTCCACGGGTTATGAATTATGATTGAAATAGAAACCATTATAATTGTTATCCTGGCGGTCTTAGTTGTATTGTTATTCATTGCTTCTGCAAAAAGTAAACGCCGTGGTCGTCAGCAGAGACAAAAGATAATTGATCGTTACCGAAGGAGAATAGAGGAGAGGTTCGAAGAAAAAGAGAATGATCAAAAGACCGATTGATCTTTCTAACTTTCATATTTCTTTAGCGAGAGTAACTCAGTTGGTAGAGTATCACGTTGCCAACGTGAATGTCGCGGGTTCAAATCCCGTCTCTCGCTCGAACAGTTGTCTACTTGCTGTCATCCCGAAGCTTCGGGATGACAGCAAGTAGCGCATCAATTGGAACTTCAACAATAAAGCTATAGAGTATATTAAGCGGTGCAGAATTGCACCGTTTTTTTTAATTTAGAACAAACTGAGGACACAAATGGAAAATATGGTTGTAAACCGCATCTCAGAACTAAGCAGACCTTCACCCGAATTTCCGCGAAGTTTTGTGCCAAATGAGATAGATTTCTCAAATTGGAAAAACCTTGAACCAATGTTCAAGCAACTTCTTGAAAGGAAACTGGACAGCAAAGAAGCGCTTGAACAGTGGCTGCTTGACGAAAGCGAGTTAGGTTCGGTTATATCAGAAGAGGGATCGCGCCGCTATATTGCTATGACTTGCGCCACCGACGATGAAGAGGCTGAGAAAGCTTATCTGCACTTTGTAGAGAGTATCGAACCTAAAATCATGCCTTTCGATCATAAACTGAATCTGAAGTTTCTTGATTGTAAATATCTAGATGAACTCGATGAAGCACATTATGAGGTTCTGATACGCAACAGACGGAACAATGTTGAGTTATTCCGTGAGGAAAATATCCCTCTTGATGTTGAAATCACCAAGCTTTCTCAAGAGTATCAGAAAACAATCGGAGCTATGACGATTACTTTTAAGGATAAGGAATATACACTCCCGCAAATGGGTGTATTCCTACAGAAGAAGGATCGTGAAGTCCGTCGCGAGAGTTGGCAACTGACAACTAATCGCAGACTTGAAGACGCTGAGAAGCTGGATGACCTGTTTGATAAGATGCTCAAACTAAGAGTTCAAGTGGCAAAGAACGCTGGCTTCGACAACTTCCGTGAATACCAGTTCCGTCGATTTGGACGCTTCGATTATACACCTGATGATTGTTTCAGTTTTCATAATGCAGTTGAGAAATACGTTGTGCCATTAATCGTGCAGATGACTGAAGAACGTCGTAAAGCCTTATCACTAGATACGGTTCGCCCCTGGGATACTGCTTGTGACCGTTTAGGTAGAGAACCGCTTAGACCATTCGAGGCTTCTGATAAGCTTGTCAGTGGCTGCCGGGATATTTTCGGTAATGTAAATGCTGAATTGGGAGAGAACTTCCAAAAAATGATTGACCTTGGATTACTTGATCTTGACAGTCGTAAGGGTAAAGCGCCGGGTGGTTATCAGGCAAGTCTATCTGAAATTCGTTTGCCGTTTATATTTATGAATGCAGTAGGTTTAAATAGAGACGTTTTTACATTATTACACGAGGGTGGTCATGCATTCCACCAGTTTGCCGTTCATAACGAGTCTATACTGGATTACAGGCATGCACCGATGGAGTTCTGTGAGGTCGCTTCTATGAGTATGGAGTTATTAGGCGCACCTTATCTTGAAACGTTTTACAGCCCTGGTGATGCAGCGCGCACACGACGAGAACACTTTGAAGGCTCAATCATTATTTTATCCTGGATAGCCATTATTGATGCTTTCCAACATTGGATTTATAATAATCCGGATCATACCGTTGAACAACGTTGCGATCAATTTGTCAGCTTGATGGAACGCTTCGGATCCGATGTGGATTGGTCAGGATTGGACGATGCTATCCGTTATCGCTGGCAGGCACAACTTCACATATTTGAATATCCATTCTACTACATCGAATATGGGATTGCTCAATTAGGTGCATTGCAGGTGTGGCTAAACAGCAGGAAAAACCTTGACAATGCTATTGAGGCATACAAATCCGCATTACGACTCGGTGGTTCAAGACCTTTACCTGATTTATTTAAAGCGGCTGAAATTGAGTTTAAATTTACTGATGATATTATCGAACCATTAATGGCTGAAGTAGGTGAAGAGATTAAACGACAGGGAGAAAAAGAGAGCAGATAGTAAGTGCGAAAGTGTGAAAGTGTGAAAGTAATATATCACAAGGTTTTTCTGGTACTTTCATACTTTCGCACTTTTATACTTTACACTTTTTATAATCCGTAGTCGGGGTTGTCTTCAACACCGACTTTTTTTTATTAATTAACTATCAATACAATATAATAGGCGCTTAGTTATATTGATTTATCAATTGAACCCGATTATATTAAAGTGTTTATACGATTTAATAGTTCTGCTTTCAACTTCGTTGTTCTGAATAACGAGTTAATTTTTTATCGGTTATATAATGGGATGGTGGAAAAAAGACCCACTCAAGTTACTAAGACGTTCATTGGGTAAAGACAAACTGTTGACGTTACCTGAAGATCTTGCTTCTTACGGCTATGATGCGACAACGTTTCGCGGTGAACCAATTGCTGTAGTTATGGCAGATTGTTCAGAGGATATTCAAACGACAGTTGACTTTGCTCTTGAAGAAGGGTTTAAAATCACAACTCGTGGTGCAGGTACCGGTATGTCAGGTGGAAGTGTGCCCATAGAGGGTGGGATCGTTCTTTCTTGTGAACGTATGAATTCCATACTGAAGCTTGATGCTGATGAATATATCGCAATTGTACAACCTGGAGTAGTAACTGCAGTTCTTCAGGAAGCTGCACAGCGTAATAAACTTTTCTATCCTCCTGATCCATCGAGTTATACTGCCAGTACCCTCGGAGGTAATGTTGCTGAGAATGCTGGTGGACTCAGGTGTTTCAAGTATGGTGTGACAGGTCATTATGTTCTGGGCATCGAGTTTGTTGACGGCACAGGTAAGCTTCAGCTTTCAGGCGCATTCAACAATGAAGATACTGAACCTGAATTGACGCCTCTATTAGTTGGATCAGAGGGTACATTTGGGATTTTCACAAGAATCGCACTTAGACTTATTGAAGCGCCTGAAAAAACAGTTACTTTATCAGCATACTATTCAACATCAGAGGATGCACTCACCTGTATAGAACAAATAATCCAGAGTGGCATCGTACCATCTATTGTGGAATATATTGACAAGAAAGCCCTATCTGCTTCAGCTAACCATCTTGGATTAACCTATCCGAATGAATCAGAAGCTCAAATACTTCTCGAACTTGACGGTTCAGAGGAAGAAGTATCGACTATTTCACCGGATGTATATCAATTGCTGAATTCCACTGCAATTGAAGTAAACACTGCTGCTGAACAAAGCAGCAGACAGCAATTATGGAAACTCCGGCGAGGAATATCACCAAGTCTTTCACGCCTTTCTCTTGGAAAGATAAATGACGACATTGCAGTGCCTCGAGGTTGTTTGTCAGATTTTGTAAAACAGATAAGTGAGATAGAAATACAATACAATCTTGAAATTCCGGTATACGGGCATGCTGGAGATGGAAATTTGCACATATCAATACTTTACGATAAAAACAATAATAATTCGCAGAAATCTGCAGAGGAAGCTTCAAGGGAGATATTCAAATCAGCTATTGAAATTGGAGGAACTATAACAGGTGAACATGGTATCGGCTGTGCTAAGCGAGATTATCTGCCTTGGCAGCAATCAGAAGCAGTTTTGAGTTTGGAAAAACAGATAAAACGCACACTTGATCCACACGGTATCTTTAATCCTGGCAAAATATTAATATGAACACTGTTAAAAAAGCGGCATCTTTCCTGCCGACAACCTTGATTCATTGGATTGAAGAAGGACGGCTTATACACCAATTTCCAGCAGTGGTCGCCTTTGCCGACGCCTCCGGCTTCACGGCAATGTCTGAGAAATTGGCATCCATTGGAAAAGAAGGAGCTGAAACCCTTACACTAATACTTAATAGCTATTTCACGGCGATGATTAGTCGTATTGAATGTAATGGTGGTTTTGTAGGTAAGTTCGGTGGTGATGCAATGACAATTTTCTTTCCTGCAAAGAGCGAAGCCGATCTGCCTGATGTGGCGCGTAGAGCTACTGCAACCAGTCTCGAGCTTCAATCTGCAATGGGACAGTTTCAAAACCTTAAAACCAAAGCCGGTAACTTTACACTCGGTATGAAGGTTGGAGTAGCTGCTGGAAATGTTCTGTTTCAGGTTGTCGGTCCATCTGACATAGGTCGTGAGTTTCTGCTTGCCGGTCAGCCATTAGATGAAGCATCTGAGGCAGAACACCACGGAACGTCAGGTGAAGTGATCCTTACATCTATGGTTGCAGAACTTTGTGGAGAATGTGGGGGTGAGGTTCTTGAGGATGGATTCGTAAAGCTTATTACAGGTGATAAACCACCATCATATAAGGTGTTTGAAGAAAAAGAAGATGAGATAGATGAAGCCGACGCAACTTTGGCTAAAGCTTTTATTGATCCTCCAGTATATAACAGACTGCACTTAGGACTTGATTCGGTTGGTGAGATTAGACGCGTTTCTGTAATTTTTATGTCCTTCTCAGGGTTGGACTACGATGAAGATTCTGATGTTACGGATAAATTGGATGCTGTTTATAACTGGGTATATGGTTTAACTCAAAGATATAATGGTTCGATTAATAAGGTTGATATGGGTGATAAAGGTTCAAAGATGATTCTGACTTTCGGAACGCCAACCGCTCATGAGAATGATGAACAGCATGCGGTTTTCTGTGGTATGGAATTGGTTAAGGGTAAAGACGAATTCAGTAAATGGGGCTTGCAATGGAAATTAGGTATATCTACGGGTGTTGTATTTGCAGGTGAAGTCGGAGCGCCCAGTCGGCAGGAATATACGGTTATGGGAAGCTCTGTAAACCTATCGGCAAGGTTAATGGCAAAGAGTGAACCAGGACATTTGTTGGTAGACGTAGCAACATATAATCGAACTTCCGATTTCTTTGAATATTCAGATCCTATTAAACACCAGTTTAAGGGTATTTCCAAACCACTTCCCACTTTTGAACCTTTGGGTATTAAGGCTAAGACTTCACAGGTAGAATTCGGTATTGACAAGCCAATCATCGGACGCGACACTGAGATGCAGGAAATCACATCATCAATAATGGATGTATTAGATCAACATCTTAGAGTTCTTGTCATAAAAGGAACGGCAGGAATAGGAAAAAGCCGCTTATCTCAAGAAGCGCTTCGTTCAGTCAATGAAAAGGGATTTCGCACTGCTGGAGGTGAGGCACTTAGCTATGCCAAACAATCTCCTTATCTTATATGGATATCAATATTAAGAGATTTAATAGGATTATCCACTGTTTTCAAGGCAGAAGACAACCTTTCTCAATTAGAAGTAGTTGTAAAAGAAGTAGATCCGGAACATACATTCAGAACGCCTATTATTGCCAGTTTGCTTGGTATTACCTGTCCCGAAAATGAATTCACGCAAAACTTCGATGCTCAATTACGCCAAGAAAATATGTATGATTTCCTGGTGCAGTACTTTAAGTATATTACTGCAAAAACACCCGTTGCATTTTTCTTTGAAGATTCACAGTGGATTGATAGGAATTCCCTGGAGCTAATTGCGTATTTATTGCGCAACCTGTCAGATTATCCCATCCTGTTTGTAATAATAAGAAGGTCGTATGGTCGTGATTTCACTTCTCCTTATATTAATGAAATAGAAAAGAGTGATGTTGCAAAACGTATTTCCGTTAGTGAGTTTGATAAAGATATATCTGAAAAATTTGCACTCAGTTGTTTGGGAGCCAATTCTATTAACACCGAGCTGATAGACTTCATGTTCGATGCTTCGCACGGCAATGCTTCATTTACTGAAGAGCTTATTAACAATCTCAAAAACTTAGGTAATATTAAGTTAATACCTGAAGTTGATGGAACAGGCATTCGAGCTGAAAAGGAAGGCGATTTGTCGGATGTTGAAGTTCCGGATTCCCTGAATAGCTTAATAATGAGCCAGTTAGACCGTCTTGGGACTGAAGCTAAACTGACTGTTACAATTGCTGCTGTAATTGGTCGTCGTTTTTCTGAAGAGGTCGTTAAAAGGGCTTATCCGGTAGATATTGATCCGGAAGCTATCTTGAAATCTGTTAAAGAACTTTCGATTCAGGAATTAGTAAACTCAATAAGTGATGCTGAATTATTCAACTATATCTTCAAGAATTTATTAACAAGAGACGTAGCTTATGATAGTCTCTTGTTTGCGCATCGTCGTGATTATCACAACAGGGTAGGATTATGTCTTGAAGAGATGTTTAGTGACTCAATTAATGAAAGGTGTGAGGAGTTAGGACGGCATTTTTACCAATCGGAAGATAACGAAAGAGCGGTAAAATATTTAAAAATAGCCGGTAGCAAATCCTACGATTTATATGCAAACGAAAGTGCAGCTTCATTCTTCACAATGGCTTATAAACGTGCTGTTGCTGATCAAAACCTGGAAGATAGTTATTGGCTTCTTAAGATGCGCTCGAAAGTATACGGTATTCTGGGCATGAACGATCAATTTAAAAATGATCTTGATGAAGCGTTTGAAATTGCCAATAAACAAGGGGATCTGAAAAAACAAGTAAACATACTGGATGACCAGGCAAGTTATTATAAGAAGGTTGCTGATCTGGAAACGATGAATGAGGTGTTGGATAGAGCTCTGGAAGTTCTCAAACATTTTGATTACCCAAGGGGGCGTATTAACCTTAAATCAAAAATGGGGCAGTGTTTCTTTCTTCAGAACAAGTTTAAAGAAGGATTAGAATATTTATTAGAAGCGCTCGATGAAGCTGAATCTGTCAATGATACTTTCGGTCAAATAACTGCCTTGACAAACGTTGGTCTCACTTATAAAAGCTTGGGATATCTGGATAAAGCTTTGGATTATTATAATAGATCAGTTGTTATTAGCCAGGATGCAGGAAATAAAAAATCTGAGGCTGTGAACCTCGGTAATATTGGCGTACTTCACCATCAACGAGGTGATTTCGACAAAGCGTTAGAGGCATATAAACAGGCTTATGAATTAAGTTACAGTATTGGTTGGAAGGAGGTTCAAACTCGGAATCTGGGAAATCTGGCTGTAATATATCAACGTCAGGGAGAACGTCAGCGAGCGATTAATACATATCAGGAAAAGCTGTCTATTGAAAAGGTAATGGGTTATCGTCGTGGTCAAATTTCAACTTTAGGCAATATCGGCAGATGGTATGCTGATGGTGGCGATTATAGTACAGCGATTTCATATTGCGAACAAGTGTTAGAGATTGCACGAGATTTAGGTCTGCGAGCGGAGGAAACGCAATGGATGCTTAATATTGGTCAATATCTTCATCGTAGTGGTGATCTTGATGAAGCCAGAGATACATTGGAGCAAGCCGTCAGGGCATCGGTTGAAGTTAAGTATAAATTAGCTGAAGACTATGCCAGGCGTTATCTTGGTTTCGTTCTCATAGATATTGGCGAGTTCGAACAAGCTGAAACAGAATTTAATACTGCATTCGAGATAGCTAAAACGCTTGGTAATAAAATTGGGTTGGCATCGGCAAAAGTTGGTTTAGGTTGGATAAGTTTATTACGAGATGGGGATGAAAAGCCACTGGAGGATGGAATAGCTGAAGCCAAATCTGCTAAAGATCCCGAAACATATATTATGGGACAAATAGCGTTGGTGAGAATTCTGCTTGAAAAAGGTGAAAAGAAGGATGAACTTCTTGAGATATTGAAGAATACACTTGGTGTAGCTAAGCGTGCCGGGATGCTAAGAGATGTGAATGTAATTGAACCAATGATTGCTGATATGGAAGATAAATAACACACTATTATAATATGCTACTCTTCCTTCATTCCTAATGGCGGGAATACGGAAGAGGGACTTTTTCAACAGAAACTAAATAATCTTACGATATCAATGGAATTATTAATATAATATGATGTCAGACTCACATCCAACAAATATAAATATACCACCAGTAAAAGATCAAGCGAAAAATATTGTCGTGATCGGAGGAGGAGTCACAGGCGTAATGACGGCGTGGGAACTTTCACGGATAGGTCACAAGGTTACATTGGTTGAAGCAAGATCGTTGGGCAGTGGTTCAAGTCAGCGTTCTGCAGCGGCTATACGCGCTCAGTTCAGTACGCCAAGTACTGTTCGAGGGATGAGATATGCTATCTATATTTATGAGAACTGGTGTGAGATTGTCGGCGCTTCTGAATCTCCGATCAGGCAGGACGGTTATTTATTCCTTTACAGCTATATACATAATAAAAGAGAAATTCGGGACAGAGTTGCGATGCAGAATTCTGCCGGTCTGAAAGAAGTGGAGTGGATGGAACCGGAGCAAATAGAGGAGAAATTTCCTTATCTCGAAATTACTGGTATAATTGGTGCGACCTGGTGTCCAAAAGACGGGTTTTTGTTTCCGCATCTGATATACCAGGATGGCGCTGAAGCTGCAAAGAAAAACGGTATTGAAGTAATTCAGAATAATGAAGCGGTTAAAGCTGAAGTATCGGGAGGGAAAGCCTTAAAGGTTGAACTTGAAACGGGGATGGTATTACAAGCTGACTATTTCATCAATGCAACCAACTCCTGGGCACAGCTGGTATCGGGATTATTTGGAGGATATGATTTACCTATTATAAATAGGAGGAGGTATTTATATTTTCTAAAGGGGCTAAAGGGTAACAGTGACGATTATGGATTATCAACCGATGATTTCGTTGCTATGCCAATGATTATCACACCACAAGGCGCCTATTGCCATCCGGATAATGAGCAATTAATGATGGGATGGCTGCAATACACTGATGGAGTCGTACCGGATTTCGATAATCAGGATGATATAGAACCGGGGTTTGAAGCGTCGGATATGGGTGGTTATGCTGCTGCTGTTCGTAAAGAAATCGCTAATTACTTGTTCGCCGCCGCTGAAATTGGCAGGATTGAGGCTGTTACTACAGGTTTTTATGCCGATACTGAAGATCACAATCCCTTAATCGGGTTTGACCCGAATGTAAAGAACCTTATTCACGTTGCTGGTTTTAGCGGACACGGACTTATGCATGCCCCATTTTCATCTCGGATTGTTGCTGAATTGATTAAAGCTGGTGAGGATGTGGAAACTATTGAATTACCCGGTTTTGGGAACGTTGATTTGAGACCATATAAAGTTAGTCGGGAGTTTCGTCATTCGGAAGGGATTGTGATTTAGATTTTTAAAAGGAGACATCTATAAAATGAAGGTTTTTATAAAATCTTTTATTATCATATTGATATTGACAACACTATGTTTCGCGGACAAGACCGTAACTAAAACCGCCAGCATATCCGCTTTCGGCAATCATTACAAGTCAATAGACGAAGCAAAAACCGTCCTGCTCAATATGGCAAAGAAAGCGGCTGTAGATGAGATATTCGGCGAGTATATCCGCGGCTTCAGTAGAATGGAGAAATCATCGAAAATTAAGGACGGCGTCGAGAGCATTTCCGATGATTTTATGCAGCAGATTGAAACGACGTCGTTAGGTTTCGTCCGGTTGAAGGGGGATCCGAAATACCATCAGGGCGTAAGCCTGGGCGAGATATGCGTTTCGATTGAAGCTTACGTCACGGATGATGATCTGGAGAAGTTCAAGCCGAGGACACTGACCAAGAAGGTGGTGGTTGCCGATCCGAATTTGACTGTGAAACAGGTTCAGGAAGAAGCAAAGATCCAGGCTCGAATAACTGCATTAATCGACTATGATGATAGACTGAAGAAAGTAAAAAAGTCTTTATTGCTACCACTGATGCACCAAGTTAAGTATTCGGATGGGCATTTTATTGAGGGAACATCGGCTTATTCGGTTGAGATGACAGCGGTGGTTTATCCGATTGAAATCGCTTCGGTTGTGTCAATGATCGATATTGAGAACGCCAAGACTAACTCAATCATAGAACGGTGCAAAAAGAGTTTTAATTTTGTAGGAAAAATTGGTAATCGTGAATATTGGGTATCGAAAAGTAAGAATTCCTGGTGGAATGCTAAAAAAATATGCGAAGAACACAATGGTCATTTGGTTACTATAGCTAATTCCAAAGAAAACAAAATGTGCAGCAAAGGGGCGGTTATGCGAAATTGGTCGGTGTGGATCGGTCTAACAGATTATAAAAAAGAAGGTAAATGGGAATGGATAACAGGAGAAAATGTGACTTATCTCAACTGGCATAAGGAACAACCAAATGGTTTTGCCGGTGAACATTATGTCAACTTATGGGGAACTTCTAATCAAGGTTACAACTGGGGAAGTAGATTTAAATTAGGTGATTGGACAGATTGGACAGATGATGTACAATTGTATTTTGTTTTGGAAATCGAGTAAATCGTTATAACTATTACGCAAACTTATAAATTTCAATTACCAGTAAAAAGGAAACGTTGTACGTGATAAACGGTTTAACATTTCCGGTATGGCTTTCTATACTAAAGGAAAAATATCTAAACAAGATAAGGAGGAATACTACTATGTCCTTATCTCTTCAAAGCGTTTCACGAATTGGAGTCAGAACTGAAACGCAGATAAAAGATGTAATACTTACCTGTCCGGAATGTGGTCAAATGAGCATGATCAGGATCAAAGATGACTGCAAGCTGTTAGATGGAACGCTCATCCCAAACCTTGAACGATGGCAGTGCTCTTCGTGCAAAGCGGACTTCTTTGATGTGGAAGCAATGCGTGTTATCGAGGATTGCTTGGGAATCGCTTAATAAAGAATGTCCACACAAGGAGCAAACATGACAAGAATTTCAGACCTGACAGTTGAACAATTAACCACATTAATAACGGATATTATCGACCAGCGACTTGAAGAGTGGCTTCAAACAGATGGTGAGTTACGTGAAGATTTCGTCGAAGAACTTGAAGATCAAGCTGATATTGAAGAAGCTAAAAAGGTTCTCGAAGAATACCGACGGACGGGTGAAGGTATTACGCTTGAGGAGTATAAGGCGAAGTGCGGTCTATAATGACCTACACTCTTATTATTCCACCATCGATAGAGAAGACTCTTGACAAGTTACCTGTGTCTATTCGAAATCGGATTCTTTCGCGAATTGAGTATTTGAAAATTGTTCCACGTCCGCCCGGTATGAGAAAGCTTAAGGGAGAGGATGATTTATTCCGAATTCGAATTGGTGATTATCGAATTATATATACAATAGAAGATATGGAATTAGTGATTATTATAATCAGGATAGGTAAGAGTAACGATGTTTATCGAAAACGGTTTTAGAAAGGACATTTGATGGATAATCTACTCACTGAAATAGTACAAAAAATCACCGCACACATCGACCCGGCAAAGATAATCCTGTTCGGTTCAAGGGCGCGGGGGAATTATAGACCGGACAGCGATTACGATTTAGTGATCGTCTATGATGGTCCGATGTCAAAACGTGAAGTTGATATAGGAATTCGCGGATTGTTCAGACCGCCGAATTTTGCTTTAGATCTATTGGTTTTGACAACGAGTGAAATCGCGAAATTCAAAGATATTGCTAATACTCTCGAGCGGGAAGTTACAGAAAATGGAGTCATTATTTATGGATGAAGATGCCCTCAATTTGAATATTGAACGATGGATGCTTAAAGCAAATCACAATATCAAAGCAGCCCAAAGCTTGCTTGAATATCGACCGGATTTAACGGATATGATTTGTTTCCATGCTCAGCAATGCATTGAGAAATGTCTTAAGGCTTATCTGGTATTTTCTGGGAAACATATAGAGAAAACACATAACTTATCATATCTGATTTACTTGTGTACTCAAAACGATCAAGAATTCGAGCAATTCTATGCTTTTGCAGATGAGTTAAGCCCTTATGCTGTCACTGTCCGCTATACTGATGACTGGCGTGAAATATCTTATGATGAAGCATTCAATGCGACAAGAAAAGCTGAGGAAGTCTTGAAGTTTGTTAATCATAAACTGTATAGGACGAGAATATCGGGTTGAGTAAACATTTCAAACTGGTAAGTGATTTCGGTCCGCATGGCGACCAGCAACAGGCGATTGATAAGCTCGTTCAAGGACTTGAGAATAATGATAAGTTTCAGACTCTGCTCGGCGTAACCGGATCGGGTAAGACATTTACTATTGCTAACGTGATCGAGAAATGGCAGCGACCAACATTGGTCATGTCTCACAACAAAACCCTTGCTGCGCAGTTATATGGTGAATTTAAAGGGTTTTTCCCTGAAAATGCGGTTGAATTCTTTATCAGTTATTATGACTATTATCAACCGGAAGCATATATTCCTCATAGTGATGTCTATATAGAGAAAGATGCTTCAGTAAACGAAGAAATTGACAAGCTGCGTTTGCGAGCTACCAGCAGTTTGTTTGAACGCAATGATGTGATTATTGTGGCGTCGGTCTCGTCAATATTCGGACTTGGTTCACCGGAAGAATATAGTGAACAGTTGTTGTTACTTGAAAAAGGACAGGTGATTACGCGGCGCAAATTGCTTGAATCACTCATTAATATCCAATATAATCGCAACGATATTGAATTTAGTCGTGGAACTTTTCGAGTCAGAGGTGAATTGATTGAAATTCACCCGGCTTATGATGATTATGGATTGCATATTGAACTTGAATGGGATGAAGTAGTTGGAATCTATCGCTTCAATATTATAAATGGCGCCAAGTTGGAAGACCTCGAGCGTTGCGTCGTTTATCCGGCAAAGCATTTCATTACAACACCTGCGCGCTTGAAGGAAGCTATTGTTAAAATCAGTAATGAATTAACCGTGCGAGTTGCTGAGTTAAAGTCTGAAGGTAAACTTCTCGAAGCACAACGAATAGAACAGCGGACTAATTTCGATCTGGAAATGCTCGCTGAAGTAGGATACTGTAATGGTATTGAAAACTATTCCCGTCATTTGTCAGATAGAGCTTCTGGAAAGCCGCCTTCAACTTTGCTGGACTATTTTCCAGATGATTTCCTGTTGATCGTTGATGAATCACATGTTGCAGTACCCCAAATAAGGGGTATGATCGGAGGTGATCAATCCCGCAAACGAGTTCTGGTAGAATATGGTTTTCGATTACCATCTGCATTGGATAATCGTCCATTAACTCAAGAGGAGTGGGAAGCACACATCTCACGGGCTGTTTTTGTTTCAGCTACACCTGCTGATTATGAGATTGAGAAATCCGGTGGAGTTATAGTCGAGCAGATTATTCGACCTACCGGAATAATGGATCCGGAAATAATCGTTCGACCAAGTGAGGGACAGATTGACGATTTGCTTGAAGAGATTCAGATCAGAGTTGAGCGAAGCGAACGGGTCTTAGTGACTACTTTAACTAAACGGATGTCAGAAGATTTGACAGAATACCTGTCAAAGGCAGGCGTGCAGGTACGCTACCTGCATAGTGAGATAAAATCATTGGATCGCGTGGGAATATTACGGGGCTTAAGATTAGCCGAGTTTGATGTTCTGGTTGGAATAAACCTCTTGCGCGAAGGACTCGATCTGCCTGAGGTTTCATTGGTAGCCATACTTGACGCTGATAAGGAAGGTTTCCTGCGCAGTGAAAGATCGCTTATGCAGACCTCTGGTCGGGCAGCGCGCCACGAAGCAGGAACAGTTATCTTTTACGCTGATAGGGTAACTGAATCGATGCGGAAAGTTATCGAGGAAACCAATCGCAGGCGTAAAGTACAGGCGGAGTATAATAAAAAGCACAATATTACGCCACGCACCATTCGCAAGTCGGTAGAGGAGATATTATTACAAACAACGGCTGCTGAAGGTAGATCGACTCAAAAGAGCGTTAAGGCTGAGCACAGAAATATGATTGCCGATTGGGAACGTGAAGAGATCATCGAAGGACTAACCAAAGAAATGGGAATTGCCGCTGAGAAGCTGGACTTTGAGCGCGCTACAAGGATAAGGGATGAAATCTGGTCGTTGCGCGGCAAAGAAATCACAAGTTCCGCGTAGGGGCCGATTTATCGAGCCCTGTTGAATAAGTCGTAAAGGCTCAATAAATTGGCATCATGAAGCGGATATCATGTTAAAGAACACAGAATCAATCGAAATTGTTTTGGTGACATTGGAGGTAATAATGTTTGACTACAGGATTGAAGAATGAAAGTATTGATTATCGGTTCGGGGGGAAGGGAACATACCTTAGCCTGGGCTTGTTCAAGGAGCAAATTAGAGCCGGAAATTTACTGCGCACCCGGCAACGGTGGAACGGCTGGGATAGCAGAGAACGTTGACCTTGATATAAACATATCTGCGGCTGTTCTTGAATACGTTAGAGATAAGAGAATTGATTTTACAATTATCGGTCATGAAGTGCCGTTAGTTGCGGGACTTACGGATATGCTTGAGAATAATGGTTGTCTTGTGTTTGGACCAAAACTGAAAGCAGCAAATATCGAAGGCTCAAAAAGTTTTGCCAAAATTTTAATGCATGGAGCGGGAATTCCTACTGCTGATTACGTTGTTTTCAGTTCATTGGAGATGGCAAAAGATCATATTCGGACTATAGATTACAAAATTGTTGTAAAAGCCTCTGGATTGGCTGCAGGTAAAGGCGTTATTATTTGTAAAAACGCTGATGAGGCAATTTCGGCTGCTAATGCAATGCTTTCGCTGAAGAAATTCGGTAAGGCAGGTGAAGAAATCGTTGTTGAAGAGCGATTGATCGGGGTTGAAACATCCTTAATGGCTTTCGTGGATGGTGAGGACTATCTGCTTCTGCCGCCATCTCGTGACCATAAACGAGCCTTTGATAACGACCAAGGTCCAAACACAGGTGGTATGGGCGCTTATTCACCGCTTGATGATCTAAGCTCTGAAGATATAAGTTCGATTGCCGATTCCGTCTTTCCTCCTATCTTAAAGAAAATTGCCGAGTTAGGTGCGCCATATAAAGGATTACTTTATGCTGGTTTGATGCTGACTGATAAAGGCTTTAATGTACTTGAGTTCAACTGTCGCTTCGGTGATCCGGAGACTCAAGTGCAATTACCGATATTGAGGTATGACTCACTTGAAATAATGATTGCTGTTGCTGAAGGTGGCTTAAGTGACTGGATGTTAAAAAACGATCTTAAACCAAATGATTGGCAAAAACTGACACGAGATGAATACGCTGCGACCGTAGTTGTTGCTGCAGATGGATATCCCGGAAGCTACAATAAAGGTATGAAAATAGAAAATCTGCCACAGGAAACGGATACAGTAATACCTTTTCACGCTGGAACAAATATTAAAGATGGGGATATTATTACGTCCGGTGGTAGAATATTAGCAATTACCGGATTAGGTAAAACGCACGAAGAAGCTGTTAAAACTGCTTATGCAGCAATAAATGAGGTAAAAATAGAAGGTATCCGGTATCGAAATGATATTGGTATAAAAGGAAATAAATGAATATACTGGTTACTGGCGGCGCCGGATTTATCGGTTCACATATCTCTGATGCACTTATTGATGATGGACATAAAATTACAATCGTAGATAATCTATCTATAGGAAAAATTGAGAATGTTCCATCTGATGCTGAATTTATTCGTGTTGACATAACTGATAAAGAACTATCAGATGTTTTTGAGGATGGTAAGTTCGATATAGTATATCATCTTGCAGCACAAATGGATGTTAGAGTATCTGTTAGCGATCCAGTTGCAGACCTTATGACAAATATAGCTGGAAGCGTAAAGATTCTTTCTTTATGCGTTGAACACAATGTTAAACGTTTCATATTTGCTTCTTCAGGTGGTACCGTATATGGTGAACAGGAAGTTTTTCCAGCGTCAGAATCGCATTCCTTGAATCCAATATGTCCCTATGGTGTTGCCAAACTTGCTGTTGAAAAATATATGTATTTCTATTATAGAGAGTATGGAATTAATGCTGTTTCTTTAAGGTATGGGAATGTTTACGGACCAAGGCAGAATCCAATGGGTGAAGCGGGTGTTGTGGCAATATTTTGTCATAAATTGTTATCCGGTGTACAACCGTATATCAATGGGGATGGCTTGCAAACAAGAGATTATATTTATGTAAATGATGTAGTTCGGGCTAATTTATCAGCCTTGAAGCAGGATGGTTTTCATATTCTGAATATCGGAACAGGAAAAGAAACTAATGTAGTCACAATATTTGATATGTTGAGTAAACATACAGGCAGCAATGCTGAGCGTAAACATCGAGAGGAAGCGCCCGGTGAACAGAGACGAAGCGTGATTGATCCGAGTTTAGTTGGTCGGATACTTAATTGGTATCCGACGATTGAACTGGAAGAAGGATTAGCATTAACGGTGAAGTACTTTAAAGAACAATATTGAACAAACCCAGAAACAGTCTTATCACTATTGGCGCCGGTGCCGGTTTAGCAGTGCTTGGTAAAGGTGGCGCTGCTCACTATGTTGAAATAGACGATAACGCCTTTTTAATGGATTGCGGAGAAGGCGCTGCCGGATGGTTAAGTTATCTTGATGTATTACACAAGATAAAGTATATCTTTATATCCCACCTGCACTCCGATCACATCTCGGGCTTATTTCCAGTTATTCAGAATATGTTCCTGGCGGGGCGAAAAGAACCACTACAAATATTCCTGCCTGAAGCTGGGATAAAGCCATTATCTCTTATGCAGGAAACAGTTTATCTTGCCAATAGAAGACCCTCCATGTTTTCAATGTCATATCATCCAATTAAGAAGTCAGTTCTAATAGATTGTAATAATTTTTCGATAAGCGCCTGGGAATCCGATCATTTTAAATATGATATTAAAGATTATGCAGTCGACGAAATAGAAGCTTTTGGATTCACTATTAATACTAATGGACAAAAGTTAATTTATACAGGCGATGTTTCAACAATAGATTGTTTCAAGGATGAGCTTGTTCCAAGCGCCGTTTTACTATGCGAAGCTATGCACATTGATACTGCTGCTATCGTGAATGTTGCCTTGGATATTGGATTGAAAAAAGTGATTTTTACACATTCGGATCCCGTTAAATCTCAACAGCTTGAAGATTATTGTATAAACTGTGATATTGCTGTTATGGCAAAAGACGGGTTGGAGTTCGTTTGGTGAGTAATGATTGATAATGATATGAAAACATCTGAAGCGCTAATTGATCCGTTAGACGAAATGCTTGGGAGTTCCACCCGGCTCCAACAGGTAAAAGCTCTTATTCAGCAGGTTGCAGGAAGCGATATAAATGTTCTTATCACCGGTGAGAGTGGTACAGGTAAGGAGTTGGTTGCGCGAGCCATTCATTATCATAGCAAGCGGCGAAACGGTCCGTTGGTAAGCCCTAACTGTGGAGCGATACCAGAAGGAATTTTTGAGTCTGAAATATTCGGTCATGAGAAAGGTTCCTTCACATCTGCAGGTCAAAGACGGCAAGGTTATTTTGAAATGGCGGATCAAGGTACGCTGCTCCTTGACGAGATTGGCGAAATGCCTTTACAGGTTCAGGTAAAGATGCTTCGTGTTCTGGAATCAGGTAGCTTCCTAAGGGTGGGGGGGAGCCACGAAGTCAACGTTGACGTGCGCGTTATAGCTGCTACTAACAAAGACCTTGGCTTGGAAGTTGGGCAAGGTCGCTTTCGTCAGGATCTATATTATCGTTTAAAGGCTGTTAATATAAACGTACCACCGCTTAGAGAGCGCCTTGAAGATATTCCGATGCTCATCGATCACTTTACATATCTATTTGCCCAAAAGAACAATCGTACGATTCCTGTCATTGAAAGTGAAGCTTTTGAAATACTTAATCGTCAGTATTGGGCTGGAAACATTCGAGAGTTAAAGAACTTTATCGAGAGTATGGTAGCATTAGGACATCGGAACACTATAACAGGCGAAGACGTTAGAATACGCTTGAGTAATGAGATGAGCAGCGCTAATCTACCTGTAATTGTAACTAAACCAACTGCTGAACTTGATCGAGAGTTAGTATATCACACGTTACTTGAGTTAAAACATGAGATGACCAATGTTAAGATGCTTCTACAACAACTTTTACGCGATAAACCTATAGAAATGAACTATCCGTTTTCATCTGCTGAGGAAGTTGAAGCTTATTCACTGGATGAATTAGAAAAAGAACAGATTAAACGTGCGCTGATGGATTTTGGCGGTAATCGAAAGCAGGCGGCTGATGCATTAGGCATCGGTGAAAGAACACTCTATCGTAAGATTAAACAATACAATCTGAAATGAAATATCTTAGTATTCTACTCGTTCTATGTATCATTCTATGCAGTTGTTCCGTTTACACATTCTCAGGACATGGCATAGCCGGTATTAAGACCATCTCCATAGAACCATTCGACAACCAGACCGCCGAATTTGGCATTCGCGATAAACTCACAGATGAATTAATCAATGAACTATTGAGTAACAGAACGCTGACTGTTGCCAACCAAGCTTCTGCTGACGCCATTTTGCGAGGAAAGATAGTCAGCATCACTGACCTGCCATTGACATTCGATGAGAACGAAGATGTTAAAGAGAGTCAAATTACAATTATTGTTGAAGTTGTGTTAGCAAAACCAGGAAAATCGGAACCGCTTTGGCAGGGAAAATTAGTAGGTGAGGGTGCTTATCCTTATGAAACCGGTAGTATGGAAGAGCGAGAAGAAGGAATTGATAAGGCGGTTGAACGCTTGGTGCAGGATTTGATAAATAGATTGACAAGTGACTGGTGATAAGTTAGATGTATTGACAAAATAGTTGCCGTACACTCTAAAACTGCCAGCAGACTCCCCCGTCAGATAGCGGGTGGTCACACTTTATTACACAAGGATCAGAAATGTCTATCTTACCTCCGGGTAGGACAGACATTCTTGTCTGTCGTATTTACCACCCGGTTAGTCTCGACAGCAGTCCCTAACTTTGTGATATCCTAACCGTAGTAAAATAGGTTTACTGTCCCCTTATTTCCTACGCGAAATCCCATTTAACAAAGTAGTATAGTAGTTTTTTTATAAAATTTTATATAACATGCAATCTGTCGATTATAGATATATATTTATCAAATAACCTGATTGAAATGCACACTCCAGATTGTAAATCTAATCCGATTCAATCTTCTTCGTTCTAACTATTTACTATTTAGGTTAGGAGATACCTATGAATTACAAATCCATGACCAAAGCGCAGCTTATTAAAGAGATAGAACTGTTGCGGAAGAGGGTCGCCAACACCACCGACACCAAGCACAAGCAGGTGGATGAGACGTTGCTTGCAAGCAGGAATAACCTTCAAACTCTATTCGATACAATTAGCGATTTCATTTTCATCCTCGATTCACAGGGTAACATTTCTCATATCAATCCTGTGGTGGTGAAAAGAACAGGATATTCCTATGAAGAGCTGATCGGAAAAAACGTTGTGGAATTGCATCCTGAAGACAGACGAGATGAAGCTACTAGCATAATTGCAGATATACTCTCCGGTAAGAGAGACGACTGTCCTGTTCCGTTATTGACAAAAGATGGTGATTTGATTCCTGTTGAAACAAAGGTCGTTCAGGGAAAATGGGATAATAAGGATGTCCTTTTTGGATTTTCAAGGGACATAACCGAACACAAACGGATTGAGAATGAAATAGAAGCTAAAAGCGTGTTCCTTGAACGCCTCATACAGCAATCACCACTTCCCACTTTCGTGTTAGATGACAAGAGTATCCTTTTAATGGTTAATGAAGCGTTCTTGCAATTTTATGCGGTTCCTGATAAAGACTTGATTCTCGGATTTAATGCGCTCAAGGTACCGACGAACATCAAATACGGCACAGACAAATTCATTAAGGAAGCCTTAAAAGGAAATGTAATAGAAACACCTGAGATAGAATACATTTCACCCTTTGATAATAAAAAACTATATGTAAAAAGCAAACTTTTCCCTATATTCGATCCTGATGACAAGCTGACGAATGTTGTAGTGATGCATGAAGACGTTACTGAACGCAAGCAAGCTGAGAGAGCGCTGAAAGAAACTAACGAGATCATAGAGACAATCCTCTCCACGACCCATCTTATGATCGCGTATATGGACACCGATTTCAACTTCATACGCGTCAATCAGGCTTATGCTGCAATAGATGGACACACACCAAAATATTTCGTGGGCAAGAATCACTTCAACCTTTTCCCCAACGAAAAGAATGAAGCGAATTTTCAACATGTTGTTGAAACAGGTGAACCAGTTTCTTTCTGTACTGAGCCTTTCGAGGATCCGCAAAATCTGAAAGACGAAACGACATATTTGGATTGGTCCCTGTATCCTGTAAAAGACACCGACGGGGAGATCCACGGGCTCGTTTTGTACCTGGTGGACGTTACTAAACGCATGAAAGTCGAAGAAGCAATACATGCAAGTGAAAGCAAATATAGAATACTTGTCGACAATGCTTTTGATGCTATTTACTTGCTGCGAAATAAAACTTATGAATACGTAAACCTGCGATTTTGTGAAATCACCGGATATTCTTCAGAAGAACTGACATCACCTGACTTTGATTACAATGTCTTGCTGACCGATGAAACAAAGGAATTTATCCAGCAGCGTTATGATGCTCACCTACACGGAGAAAAAATTCCAAGTCAATATAAGGTAAAAATTAAAAATAAAACCGACGCTATCCTGGATATCGAGGTTAGTGTTGTAACTTTAGGTAAACCGAAAGAGGTTTATGTACTTGGAATTATGCGTGACGTTACCGAACGTATGCAAGCAGAGGAAGCACTGCGGGAAAGCGAAGAACGGTTCCGTGCTATTGTTGAAGGAACACAAGCTTGCCTTTTCAGCACAAATGAGAGAGGAAGGTTTAACTTCGTTAACGAGGCTGCTCTGAAAGCCCTTGGTTACTCTCAGAAGGAGTTAAATAATAAGTTCTATTTAAAGTTTGTGCATCCTTCAGATAAGAAACGAGTTCATGAAGTTTTTCAAGATCAATTACGGACAAGTAAAGAATCTGCCACCATAGAATTTAGATTTGTAAATAAAAGTGGATCAGTAGGATGGTTCATGTTTCTGGTCAATCCTATTATTAAAAATGGGAAGACTATTGGACTCACTGGTGTTGCGCAAGACATCACAAAACGCAAGCGGGCGGAGGAGGCGCAGCGGGAGAGTGAAGAAAAATATCACTTGCTTGTTGAAAATGCTCCTTCTGTGTTATGGAAAACTAATGAGAAAGGTATAACCTCTTTTATAAGCTCAAATATAAAAGAAGTTTATGGCTATACTGCTGAAGAAATTTATCAGGAGAACCATATTGGCTGGTTTGATGGAATACACCCTGACGATTTACAAAAAGTGAAAGAAAGTTTTCAGGCATTATTTGTCAAGGGAAAGAAGTTTGAGGTTGAATACCGGATCAAAAGAAAAGATGGTGAGTGGATTTGGTTACATGATGTAGCAAGTGTTGTGCGTGAAGAAAACGATGGAAAGTATGCTTATGGTGTTTTCACAGACATCACCGAGCGCAAGCATGCGGAGGAAAACCTGCGAGAGAGCGAAGAGCTGTTTCGCTCTGTAGTGGAGAACTCTCACGACGGTATTGTTTTAACAGATGACTCCTACCACATGATCTATGTAAATGATAAGATATTAAATATTTCCGGATATATCCGCGAAGAGTTAATCGGACAGGACTTTTGCATATTTTTCGAAGAAGAAAGCATAGACGAAATTAAAGAACGCTACATCCGTCGCCAATGCGGGGAGCAGATCCCGCAGCGCTATGAAATTAATTTCATTAGGAAAGATGGTGAAAAAAGGCACGCGGAGATAAGCGCCGGAGTAATGAGAGATTCGCAGGGAAAAATGCGAACAGTAGCGCAAATCTCGGACATCACCGAGCGTAAACGAGCAGAAAGGGAATTGGAACGATTGTCCAGCGCAATGAGGATGTCCAAGGACAGTATTGTACTCTGTGATTTAGAGGGAAAGATTACCGATGCGAATGAAGCTACCCTCAGAATGTATGGAATCGATGACAGAGCAGACCTGATTGGAAAAAACTCCTTCGAATTTATAGTCCCGGAGGATCGGAGTAAGGCTTTGGCAAGTATGACAAAGTTGCTGGAGAAGGGACACATTGATGACTTGGAATATCGGATCCACACCAAGGATGGCGGTGTTATCCCCGTTGAGTTGAGTACTTCAATCGTGAGAAACGAGAAAGGCGAACCGACAGGATTAGTTGGTGTAAGAAGGGATATTACCGAACGCAGACAGGCGGAAAAACTTCAAAATGCGATCTATCGTATTGCACGGGAGGTAGATATCACGAAAAACCTGAATGAACTCTTTACAGCGGTGCATATCATCATACAGGATGTAATGCCGGCGGAAAACTTCTTTATCGCACTCTACGATGAGAAAGAAGAACTGTTAAGTTTTCCTTATTTCATTGATGCGAAGGATATCCCCGCGCCACCACAGAAATTGGGTAAAGGATTGACAGAATACGTGCTTCGAACCGGCAAGCCTCTCTTATGTAACGAAGATTGTTCCATAGAGCTGGAAAACCGGGGAGAAGCCGAAGTCATTGGTATTCCTTCCGAAATCTGGCTTGGTGTGCCTCTAAAAGTCGAGGATAAAATAATCGGTGTAATGGGTGTTCAACACTACACAGATCCGGATGCTTATAGCGAGCGCGAACTCCAAACACTCGAGTTTTTCTCCTCAGAAGTAGCAAGGGCAATCAACCATAAACGAGCAGAGGATGCGCTGAAGGAAAGCGAAGATCGCTATCGTCGATTATTCGAGGATGACCTGACAGGTGATTACATCTCAACTCCTGATGGCAGAATTATAACCTGTAATCCTTCATTTGCGGAAATACTCGGATTTTCATCGGTAGCAGAAGCAATCTCAACCCCGATTAAATCATATTTCATCAACCCGGAAGATAGAGATGAATTTATCAATTTGCTTTGTAGGGAAAGAAAGCTTCAATTCTATGAGAAAGATTATCTTCATTGTGACGGTCATATTCTGCATATCATTGAGAATACGGTTGGTGTATTTGACGAATCCGGTAAACTGATTCAGATCAGAGGCTATATAATTGACAATACCGAACGCAAGAATCTTGAGGAACAACTGCGACAGTCCCAGAAGATGGAGGGAATAGGAAGATTGGCAGGTGGCATCGCTCACGATTTCAACAATCTTTTGACGGCAATTATCTGTAATTCTGAAATGGCAATGGAATCTCTTAATCCTCACGATCCACTCTATGATGATTTAGGTGAGATTATGAAGGCATCGGATCGGGCTGCCGATCTTGTACGTCAATTGCTCGCTTTCAGCCGTAAACAGACTTTACAGCCAAGTGTCCTGAACCTGAATACACTCGTAGCTGATCTGGAAAGGATGCTGATAAGGATGATTGGAGAAGATATAGAATTTAATGTAATCCTCGAAAAGGATATATGGGCGATAAAGGTTGATCCCGGACAAATCGAGCAGGTTATTGTCAACCTGGTCATAAATGCCCGAGATGCTATGTCTTTGGGCGGAAAGCTCACCGTTGAAACTCAAAATGCAGTCCTGGGTGATGAGTACGCAAATTTGCATTCGGAAGTAATATCTGGTGATTACGTGATGTTAACGGTTAGCGATACAGGACACGGAATGACGGATGAAATTAAAGAGAAGATATTCGATCCATTTTTCACAACAAAGGGCGAAGGTCAGGGAACGGGGCTCGGTTTGTCAACCGTATATGGTATAATAAAGCAAAGTAATGGACATATATGGGTTTATAGCGAAGTAGAACAAGGGACGTCATTCAAAATATTTTTCCCGAGAGTCATAGAAGAAGCTGTTGAATTAGTTAGGAAAGAGGAGATTACCGAAGCGCCTCGTGGAACAGAAACCATCCTTGTAGTTGAGGATGAGGATGGTGTTAGAAATATGGCTTGCAAGATTCTGAAACTACAGGGATATGAAGTTATTGAGGCTGACTCTGGAGGCACAGCTTATATGATATGTCAGATAATGAAAAAACCGGTTGATCTGATAGTCACTGACGTCATAATGCCCTATATGAGTGGATCTGAGTTAGTCGATAAACTTCGAGAAATGTGGCCGGATGTGAAGGTCTTATATATGTCAGGCTATACGGTAAATTCTATCGTTCATCACGGTGTCCTTGCTCCGGGAATACCATATATGCAGAAACCTTTTAGACCTTTGGAAATTGCCTTAAAGGTGCGGGAAGTGTTAGATAGCTGAAATGTGTATATAAGGGAATAGTTATAATTGTCAAAATTTTTCAAATTATTCAATAATGAACATAGAAAAATTAATTAATATCCTTAATTCAAACAGACTGATAATTATTGCAACCGATACAGTCTATGGATTGATAGGCAAAGCCTTTCAGGATGATGTATTCAATCGGTTAAATCGGATTAAGGAAGGTAGAAAGCTTCCTTATGAAGTCATTTTCCAATCCTTAGATCAATTGGAGAAATGGAACGGGCGGCTTGATCCTTTCCGGAGACGAGTGACAGATGCGCTTCTTCCCGGTCCGGTTACTTTAATTCTTAACTCATCTTATAACATACCCGAAGGTTACCTGCATAAAGAACTTGGCTTGGCTGTTCGGGTTTCTTCTAATAGTTTAGCTCAACAGCTTTGTAACAATGTAAGAACACCTCTATGGGCTACTTCAGCAAATCGAACTGGTGAACCGGCGCCGTCAGACTTTTCCAAGATTGACAAGGAACTTGTTAGTGAAATTGATGCGGTAATTGACAACGGTAAAACCAAGTATTCACAGTCCTCTACAGTAATTGATTTACGGAAATTCCCTTATGCGATCATACGAAAGGGACCCAAGTTGGAATTAGTGGAAAAGGTACTGAATAAAATTAACGCACCACTTGAAGTATTAGTAGTATGTACAGGAAATATATGCAGATCACCGCTTGGTGAAGTCATACTTACTGATCTGTTGGGTGATCCGGATAAGTCGGGTGTAAATGTCTCATCAGCGGGAACTCACGCAGTTGACGGTTACCCGGCAACTTATGAAATGGTTGCAATTGCGGCGGATTGGGGGATAGATCATAGCAAGCATCGAGCAAGACAGATAACGTACAACATTCTGCATAAATCTGATATAATCCTTGTCGCAGAACCATATCACCGGGATTTGATCATTCAGTATGCACCGGATGTTAAAGACCGCATTCGACTATTTGCTGAACCGGTTGGGCTAGATAGTATTCCTGATCCAATTGGTTCTTCAGTTGAGACTTATTCTGATAACGCCGATCTTATTCGCAATGCTTGCATTGTCTGGCAATCGAAATTGAAACGGATCATTGACGGATCCGGATGGCATCCAGCTTGAATTAAATCCAGTGATGAACAACCCACAAATTGCACAAGGCGACCTGCTTGTTGTCCGAAATGACCGACTTGGTGATACAATCCTTGCCTTACCTGTTATCCCACTTTTACAAAAAGCCTTTCCTGGTAATAGAATACACTTCTGGACGACACCTCAAGTTTCTCCTTTAATTGAATGTGTTGCGGGAATAAATGGTGTTATTGTTGGAAACGATAAGGGTGAACCTGATGTCTGCAATGAATTGGCAGCTTTGAAAATTCAAACAGCATTTTGTTTACGTCCGACTTTTAAGAACGCTTTAGTATTAAGAAAAGCTCAAATCCCTGTTAGGATAGGTACATCGCGCCGTTGGTATTCATTTTTGTTCACTAAAAGACTTAATCTATCACGTCGTGGTAAGAGTCGCCACGAGGCAGATTTGAACCTTGATATATTGGCAGCAGTTGGGATAAGCGGTGAAACTGGTTTTCCAGCAATTAATTTGCCGGAAAGCGCAAAGGAAAAGATTGCTTGTTTGCTATCTCAAGCACGTATTTCTAATGATGACTCATTTATTGTAATTCATCCAGGGAGTGGAGGATCGGCGCAGAATTGGTCTGTTGATTATTTCAAGAAGCTTGCAGATAAACTCAATAGAATTAACAAATTACAGATAATTGTAACCGGATCAATTTCGGAAACAGCCTTGTGCCGGGAAGTTGCAGGAAATACACATATTAATCTCTGTGGGAAGACTGATTTAATAGAGCTTGCGTCATTGCTGAGTAATACTCGAATGTTAATAGCAAACAGCACAGGACCGCTTCATCTATCAGTTTCACTGGGAACGGTTTCACTGGGACTTTATCCACCAATTAAAGACTGTCTTCCTGATCGTTGGGGTCCATATCGTCATCCGGAGTGGGCGCTTATGCCTGAACAACCTTTATGCAAACGATGTTTTCCGGGAAGCATCTCGCAATGTTACTGTATGGAACAGTTGACAGTTGATACGGTTTATGACCGTGCTATTGAACTTTTGCAATAACGATGAAAAAAACTACTGAAAATAATCAGCTTATAAACAAAACATTAGAAAAGCTATCATCAGGAACAGGAAAAATCCTGGTAATCCAAACCGCTTTCCTCGGTGATGTAATATTAGTTACGCCTTTGCTACGATCAATTCGTAATACTTTTCCCAATTCGCAGTTATCGGTAGTCGTCATCCCGCAATGCACTGACGTTCTGCAAAGCCAAGCTGATCAGATTATTGTATTCGATAAGCGTAACAGGTCAATGATTAAAGAGAAATGGAATGAACTTGTGAACAAGATACGATATGAGAAGTTTGATGTTGCTTTCATCCCTCACAGATCATTACGCAGTGGATTAACTGCCTATAAAGCTGGTATCCCTTGCCGGATCGGTTTCAAACGCGGCGCAGGATCCTTTTATCACACACATAAGGTTAGATACAGATTTAATGAATATGAAGGTAATCGCAATCTGCGCTTAATTGAATTATTGACAAAGCATTCTTACAACGGACTACCGGAATTATTTCCAACGCATCAAAACGAAGAAACCGCAGATAAGATATTAGATAGATTGGGTTTAGTGTCTAATGAGTTCATTGTGTTTGCCCCTGGATCCGTTTGGACAAGTAAAAGATGGCTCATTAAGCATTATCAGGAATTATCCGCTCGTTTTGAGAAAGAATACTCCCTACAGGTTCTTACAATAGGGGGTGGGGAAGACAGGGAAATATGCGCTTCCGTGGTCAGCAGACCGGAACGAAACTTAGCAGGGGAACTTTCACCTTTGGGATCGGCGGCAATAGTTGCTCGTGCGAGGTTTTTCATCAGCGGTGATTCAGCTCCGGCGCATATTGCCACTGCAATGGGCACACGCCAAGTAATAATCTTCGGATCAACGTCACCCCGATTCGGTTTTGTGCCTCCGGTTTCAACTGCTCGCATCATCCAGACCAAGTTATGGTGCCGACCTTGCAGCAATCACGGTAGGAACTATTGCATTAATTGGGGAAGTTATAAATGCCTGAAGATGGTTACACCTGATTTTGTTATTGATGCAGTGAATGATTGGGTGTAGTAGTTTGCAAGTAACAAGTAAGTAAATAAGCAAGTAAGCAAGTTCATCAGTTTAACAATATCAATCAACAATTGACAATCGACCTTCAAAACAAATCAATAACAGGTTGACTTTTTCAAATTGAATGAATATATTTTAAGGTTGTCTGAATTGAAGTAATTCAATGGAATTCATTGTCATTCTACTTATGAAAATTAGCATTATGTTGCGATCACACCGGAGTGTTCAAGCTTGCCTGAGCGCGATCTGTGACTAACGTCCTGGATAACCTGCTCAAGCAAGCTTGAACATTTAGGAATAGGATTGTGTTATTTTTCAACGGAATGATATATATCATCTTCTTAAGGAAAAAGAATGAAGCAAAGAAAGCTGCTGCCACGATTTATAATTATCGTATCAATTCTCATAGTCTCAATCTATCTGTTGTTTCCAACATTTAAGTTCAGTCATTTAAACGGAAAAGAAGAGAAGATATCTCAACAGATTGCAGAGAAGATGGGCGTATCATATTCGTATGTTATTGAGAATCTGTATAAAGATGAATCTATATTACGCGATAAATTAGATGATTTAATCGAAATATCACCTGAAGATAAACAGATTGTAACCGATCTTCTTGGTTATGCACAAGGTGAAATGGCAGAAGGTCTTAATAAATCCCGCAAGAGTGCAATCAAGCGCGGTCTTGATCTGCAGGGCGGGATGCACCTTGTATTGGAAGTGGATCTCGTTCAGTTAATGCGTAATCTGGCAAGAACGCGCGACCAGCGTCTTGAAGGGATATTGACCAAAGTTCAAAAAGAACTTGATCAGAATCCACAGGCTGACTTTGATGACGTTGTTATCCAGTACTTCGAAGAAGAAAAGATTAAATTGTCTCAATATTTTGGTGAACCGGGTGAGTCAAATGCCACCGTACTTGGATATATGTCAAAACAGGCTGATGACGCAATCAGCAGATCGCTGGAGATATTGCGCAACCGCATTGACCAGTTCGGTGTATCTGAACCTTCGATAAGAAAACAGGGAGCCCGGCGTATCCTGCTCGAACTGCCAGGCGTGCAGGATCCAGCTCGTGCACGTGATCTGATCGGCAGAACGGCAATGCTTGAATTTAAGTTGGTTGCCGATCCGGATAAACATCAGCAGCTCTTAAAAGACATTGATAAGCTGCTTGTTGATAGAAAGAAGCTTGAAGATACAACCTCTACATCAACCGATGCTATTTTCGATGATATTGAAAAACCGGAAACAACAGATATTACGGAAGTTGCCAAAGCCGACTCGATAGATGAGGATGTCTTGGATTTATCGGCTGAGATGTCCGAGGATACTACAGTGAGTGATACAGGAGCGGTTGATTTTTCAACAGAAGAAGCACCTTTTTCATCTTTATTGCGCGGCTATCGCGGTGAGATAGCAGTTCCATCCGAAAACCTGCGGCGAGTAAAGGCATACCTTACAGATCCTGACGTTGAAGATGTTTTTCCTGATGGCACACAGGTGCTTTGGTCAGCCAAACCAGAAATAGCTGGTGACGGAAAGGAATATTATGTATTCTATCTTGTCAAGAATACATCCGAGCTTACAGGTTCAGCGCTTTCCGATGCCCGAGTTGAAATATCCAGCGGTTATTCGGATCCGGGAACTGCCGGGAAACCGGAAGTATCTCTAACCCTTAATCGTGCCGGCGCACGCAAGTTTGCTCGTGTTACAGGAGCTAATATTGACAAGAAATTAGCGATTGTATTGGATGACAAAGTCCACATGGCGCCGGTTATCCGCGCAAAGATAGCCGGAGGCAGAGCGAGAATCGAGGGATCAGCAAATTTCGAGGAAGCTGAAGACCTTGCAATTGTACTTCGCGCAGGCGCATTGCCTACCAGCGTGATCATCGAGGAAGAACGCACCGTTGGACCAAGTCTAGGAAGGGATTCAATCCGTAAAGGAACAACCTCAGCAATCATCGGAATGATTCTGGTAATTATTTTTATGGTCATTTACTATGGAATGTCCGGGCTTATTGCCAACGTTGCATTGCTAATGAATATTCTCTTAATATTCGGTGGGTTGGCATTTTTCGGCGCAATGGGAATTGGCGCTACGCTTTCGTTGCCGGGTATTGCCGGTATCATTCTAACTATCGGTATGGCGGTCGATGCCAATGTGCTGATATTTGAACGTATTCGTGAAGAATTAGAGACGGGGAAGACTGTTTGGCACGCAATTTCCGCAGGCTATGATCGCGCTTTCAGAACAATTTTAGATGCGAACCTGACTACTTTGATTGCCGCACTTGTCCTGTTACAGTTCGGTTCCGGTCCAATTAAAGGATTTGCAGTTACTTTAGCAATTGGAATATTATCCAGCCTGTTCACGGCTATTGTCGTTACCCGCTTGATATTTGATTACATTACCAGCAAGAAAACATTAGAGCGGCTTAGTATTTAATATAATGTTGTGATGTTGTAATGTTGTGATGTTGTGATTAAAAACGTTCCCGCCTGGTTTCAAACGAAGCGTAACCTGATGGGAACACAACTTGAAACTTGAAACTTGATACTTGTAACTTGCAAACTTACAAACTTCTAAAGGAAAAAAATAGATGTTAAAGATTCTTCATAATCCGAAATTAGATTTTCAAAGCAAACGCCATCTGGCTATGTCCATTTCTGCGATTGTGATTTTCATCGGTTTGTTATCAATGGTTCTACACGGTGGACCAAATTATTCGATTGATTTCAGCGGTGGGTTATCCATTCTTTTACGTTTCGATATTCCAGAAGGAAAACCACCCATTACAGAAGCAGAGGTTAGGAGGTCGTTAGCAAAGATTGACCTCGCCAATAGCGAAGTGAAACTAAGTCGTTCAGAGGAAGCTGAAGACATATTAATAAGCGTAAAGGAAATTGGTCGTTTTAAACCGCCTGAATCAATCATCAGGGCACAGCTCAACCAAAAGTTAGGTAAAACCTGGCATATAGTTTCTGGCGACCAATTGAATAAAGAAAAACTGCCTGATCTTACCGGCTTTAGTTATGTTGTTATTACAACTGAAGCAAATGAAGATGAGTTGCGTTCTGTTATAAATTCTGTTGATATAGATAACCCACAAGTTATAAAGCATCAGACCATTGCAGGTAAAGAAGCATTTATACTTGCAGGTGAGGGTAAGGATACAGTTACACGCATTAGAAAAGTGTTATCGGAAGACTATCCGGAATATACCATTGATTTAAGGAGTATAGATCGAGTTGGTCCACGCATCGGAGCGGAATTACGTTTACAGGCTATAGGTGCTATCTTAGCGGCGCTTTCGTTGATTGTGATTTATCTGTGGATACGATTTGAATTATTGTTTGGTGTTGCAGCAGTTATTGCTCTGTTTCACGATGTGATAATAACACTTGGAATTTTTAGCCTTTTAAATATTGAAATATCGTTAACCATCATCGGCGCCTTCCTGACCTTGGTCGGATATTCGCTTAACGATACAATTGTGGTGTTTGACCGGATACGTGAAAATTTAAAGCGTTACAAAAATAAAAGTTACGCTGAAGTTGTCAATTTGTCTATCAACTCAACCCTCTCACGTACTATTATAACAAGCGGTACGACAATGATGGTTGTACTGGTGCTTTTCTTTTATGGCGGTCAAGTTCTACACAGTTTCTCATTAGCGCTGTTAATCGGGATAATTGTAGGAACTTATTCCTCTATTTATATTGCCAGTCCGGTTCTGGTTGAATGGGCAACTCGCACCGGTAAGGCTGCCGGTAGGAAGAAGAAGGTACAATAAGTCACAAGTTCAAAGTTTTGAGTTCAGAGTTCAGCCTTCAGGCTGTTTTCCTTGCTGATATTTTATACAAATTATCTTAATGAATAAAAAGAATTTAACAGAAGAAGAAATTGATGAAGTCGTAATAGCTCAAATAGAAGATAATTCGGCTTGGGAAACGCCTATTCACGTTCATAAATCGAGAAGTGATTCTTTATCCATACCTGTTGAGCTAATTGCACGTGCAGCGTTTCTGGCTAAATTGCACAAGGAAACGGGGGTTGAAGAGTGGCTAACACGTATTATCCGGGAACGGGTTGAACTGGAAGAAACTGCTTTCGACAAAGCAAAAAGAGAAATGACAGCCAATATTAGTGAGTGAAGAGATATCTGGGGACAGTATACCTATTTTATTAATTGTATGAAGCTTTTCAAGGAAATAAGAAAAAATAGGTATACTGTCCCTAGATTTCACTAAACATTTTATAATGGAAACAATATGCCGGTAACTATAATCATAGGGTCACAATGGGGAGACGAAGGCAAGGGCAAGATCGTTGATCTTCTGAGCCAGGACGCTGATGTTGTTGCTCGCTATCAGGGTGGCGCTAATGCCGGACATACCATTGTTTGTAATGGTAGACGTACTGTTCTTCATCTGATTCCATCCGGTATATTCAATCCTGATTGTATCTGTCTGTTAGGCAGCGGAATGGTTATTGATCCGGTGCAGTTGATGGATGAGATTGCTATGCTTCAAGATATTGGTATAACAATTAAAGGCAGGCTTTTCATAGGTCATCGCGCTCACTTAGTTATGCCTTACCATAAGCTGTTGGATAATCTGAACGAGCGCAATCGCGGCGATAAAGCAATCGGCGTTACGGGTAAAGGGATTGGTCCTGCATATACCGACAAGTATACCAGGATTGGAATTCGTATTGCTGATCTTTTCAATCGTAAGACGTTCAGAGATAAGCTTGAAGCGAATATTATTGCTAAAAATCGAATAATACACGAATTGCATAATGAACCGAAGCTTGATTTGGATGAAATATATGACTATTACGTTAAATTCGATGAGAAAATTGATCCGATGGTGAAAGATATTTCCGTATATCTTAACGAAGCTATTGATGCAGGAAAAAATATAATATGCGAAGGCGCTCAGGGAACGCTTCTTGATGTAGATTGGGGCACGTATCCTTTTGTTACATCGTCAAATCCAACTTCCGGCGGTGCATTAACAGGACTTGGTATAGGACCCACTCGTATAGATAAAGTTCTGGGCTTAATCAAGGCGTATTCAACCAGAGTTGGCGAGGGACCGTTCCCGACTGAATTTCATGATGATATGGATGTATTGATGCGCGATGCAGGTGATGAGTTTGGCGCTACAACTGGTCGCGCCAGACGATGCGGTTGGTTCGACGCAGTAATTGCCCGGTATTCTGCACGAATTAACGGAGTTAGCAAATGGGCGTTAACAAAGCTGGATGTACTGTCTGAGTTTGATGAATTGAAGATATGTACCTCTTATGAGTATAACGGTAAACGTCTGAAGGATTTCCCTGTTGATCTGGAGGTTTTGACGAAAGTTCAACCGGTGTATGAAGAAATAATTGGTTGGCGTCAGGATATTTCAGGAATTCGTAACTTTAACGAGCTTCCAATTGCCGCTAAAGACTATATCAAACGAATCGAGCAACTAACCGGCACACAGGTAGAACTAATTTCCGTAGGCGGCGAACGAAATCAGACAATAAAAGTATGAGATATAACGGACGAAATATATTTATCTTTTCTTTCTTGGGGGTGTAGCTCAGCCTGGTAGAGCACCGCCCTTTTAAGGCGATGGCCGAAGGTTCGAATCCTTCCACCCTCACGATTCCCTTGAAAAAACGTCGTTTTGCGAGCGAAGCGAAGCAATCTCTACAGATTAGGGAAGAGATTGCTTCGCTTCGCTCACAAAGACGGATAGTTTTGATTAATACTTGACTATCGGATCTTTAGTTCTAACGAAACACTATTGCAAATGAGCAAATATGTTAGTATCTTTAATATGTAATATTTGAAATTAATCTGAGATATATGAAAATCTCATTGCTCTTTAGAAATTATTTTAACGCCAAGAACTCATTATCTGGAGGAAGTTATTATGAAAAGGTTTACGTATGTTGGTGGAATGGCTGTTATCCTTGGATGGCTTTTACTGTCCTGTCAATCCGATCAGCCGACCTCACCCTTACCACATTCCGGTTTATCCTTAAACGTGCAAATCACACACCTCGATTCGATTATCAACGCGACAGAAGGTGAACTCTGTCCGATAGCCTTTGAGGTTATCGTTACAGATGACTCCGCTATTCCTGTTCCCGAAGCGCAAGTGATGATAGAAATTGCAACCGGACCGGGAAACGTTGCTCCTGGAGCAGCGCTTAGCAATCAATCAGGTATCGTAAATGCACTCTACTATCTAACAATGCCGTTCGGAGATACTACGGCTACCATTCGAGCCTATGCCGGTGATGACACCGCAGAATTCGAGATCGAAATCTATGGCGATCCCGCTCCGTCTGAAATACAGCTAAGTGTGTCACCTGAAACGTTTCGTCTTAACTATGCGGAATCCTGCGAGGGAACGCTCACAGCGACCGTGCTCGACAAGCGCGGTAATGGTGTTCCCGATCAGAACGTTGCTTTCAATATCGTTAACGGTCAGGCTGAAATTGAAAACTTCAGCAGTACTGATGACCAGGGCATGGTTAATAAGCCGGTGTCTCTGAATGGATACTGGTTCGGGGAGCTTTCAATCAGGGTGGTTGTACTGCAGGCGGCAACCTGTTCATCCATAGACGAAAGCGAGGACTTTCCAGTCTGGCTTGACATCCTGGGATTGACGCCGAAGGAAGCCCAAAGAGTTCAGCAAATTGCTTCAGGCAGTCGCGTTATAGCCGATACTCTTTCCGTTCCGGTTATTAGGGCTTCTTATGTTGGGCTGCAGATATTGCCCATCGACTCACCGTTCGCTAATTATTCATCCCGAAATCAATTCAACGTCATTGCGCAGCTTGGTGATGAATACGGATTACCCATTTCAGACGCAACGATTGAATTCAGAGCGGATCCGGCATTTCTTACGATACAACCGGCTATGAATACCGATGCGAATGGTATTGCTACAGCCAGCGTTGATTTGACTGGGGAGGCTAGCATAACTAATATAACCGCAGTTTACGAGCCTCACAACCTCATTGATTCAGTAATGATAGAGATACTGGATCGTCCACCGACGACGGTTACATTTGATTTGCTCGATCATCCATCTACGGTATGGGTTGATTCTACTTATATTGTTAGAGTAACTGTTCGCTCAGATGACGGTGAACCGACCGTTGGCGTGGAAACCTGTCTGATTAGTGAAATTGGGATGATTGAGAATCGGGCTGTCATTACTGATCAGAATGGTGAAGCAATTCATACTTATGCACCTGAGAACGGTGGGGCTGAAAGTATGAACGCAATAGTTGTTGATTTTGACCTTATCGGTCAACCCCTTGAATTTATGATCTATCAGGAACCTATGGATTTCGAAGGTGAACTGATAGAGGTAGATACGGAACACCGCCAACATTTCTACGATTATCAATTCAGGATTACCGATACTAACGGATTCGGCGTTCCCAACGAAGAGGTAACGTTTGACATCACACTCGGCAGGTTAAGCGATGAGTTGGTTGTCACCGGTGAGGACGGTCATGGCAGGATAGGGATCCATTGGGAAGGCAGGACCGAAAGTGTTGCTGAAATGAATATTAAGTGGAGGGATTTAGAGAACAATATCCCTATTGAAATGCCGTTTGATAGTCGTTTCGCACAACTTAAATTCGATCTGGATACCCACATAATGTCTCCATCCGGGTCGGGCGCAATGGACACAACTGCTCGATTGACCTTCTGGGTTGAAGATTATGACGGGAATATTTTGCACAATATACCTGCTACAGCATGGGTAAGAACACTGAATGATTCACCCCAAACAGGAATCTCTATCAATGGTAAATCAGAAGACACTTTGCATACGGAAAACGGCATTGGCAGCGGACTTTTCATAGCTGGAACCGGTAGTAGTTCAAGATCGTTCTGTATAACCATGTGGCTTGATGAACTTTCAATAATCACGTGTTCATCAATCATCCTAATGCATGTTAGACCAGGTCCACCTGCAATCATTAATATTGATGTTAATGGCGAAGGTGTGAGTCAAGATGGTGGTATTTGGGCGATAGAGGTAGCAGCACGAATATTCGATAGGAATACTAACCCAATAGATTACATTCTGGTGCGGTTTAGCTGTGACTCAATGGCAACAATTGACGAAGAAGCTTGGACAAATAATGGAATCGCGTATACTCAGATGACATACAACAGCTTGAATACATTCGACACTCTGACCATCACCGCTGAGGTACAGGGTCCGAATGGAGTTGTTCAAGGTGAACGTCAATATACATTGCCTTTACAGGAAGGCGTGATGGAATTGCACTGCTATCCGACGAACTGGTTGATTGATGAGAATCCCGACGTTGAAATCCGCTGCTGGGTTGAACTGCGTGACGGTCACGAGGTACTGATTAACAATGCTCCTATCTTGTTTACTTCGAATAGAGGATTCTTCTCATGGTATGATCATCAGGATCAGGAATTTGTTGATTACGATTATATGGGAGGTGATTATCCGATTAAGTATACTGGATGGCGTCCCCCCGTACATCCCCAGCATCGCGAAAATCGCGGACAAGCTACTGTTTTTCTGGGCGGTCAGATAGAAGACTTCATTCCTGATCCAGTTACTCCGGAAATCAATATACAGGTAAGCGCTGAAGTTGTCGGATATGAAGACGTTGTGGCAGATCCGGTGATAGTTGTAATTACCCGGCACCCTTAGAGTTCATAGCGCTGGCATCCTGTCGGCATTGAAACCGTTGCCGGCGGGACGCCAGCGCTACGATGATGAATTTTTCACTCAACAACAAACCCATCTCATTATTAACCACTAACCTCTTGTAAAATCCTACATCAACTACTATATTAATATGATATACAAACGTGGGAATCTGTCTACGTTCTGTCTATAGGTTTAGAGTTTAACCCAAAGTATTTGGGTGAACTTTAACTTCAATTTTTTTAGAAAAATCACCTTAATAACTAATCGGAGAATTAGATGAAACGCTTTTCACTTCTACTGCTCCTCATTTTCACCGTTGGTTTTATCAGTTGTGAAGATGAAAGCAGCGGTCCAACCGGACCTGTCCTAACTCCTGCTGAAGATTTGACTGCAACAGCATTATCAGACGCCCAGATTAAACTTACCTGGACGGATACAAGCCCCTTTGAAATGGGTTACCGCGTCCAGAGAGCTCTTGGCGGTGTAGATAGCTGGAGCAATGTTGCCGAGCTTGAGAGAGACGTCAAGGAATATAACGATACCGGTCTTGATGAAGGCACTGAGTATCGTTACCGGGTCAAGACTTACGACGCTCAGAAAGAATCCGAGCCATCAAATATCGTCAGCGCCGTAACCCTGGCAAAACCTCCAGTTGAACCATCCGCTATGCAGGACACCATAGCTATTCAGGAAAACAGAGTTTTTACGAACATTAAACTAACTTGGTCTGACGAGTCGGAAAAGGAAGACGGCTATCAAATCCAAAGGAAATTAGGCAGCAGAGGAACTTATGAAGTCGCTGCTGACCTGGACGCCGATATTGAGGAATACCTCGATGAAGGTTTGGAATCCAACGAGCGCTATTATTACCAGATTCGTGCTATGATTGATACAGTCGGCTCACGCTGGTCAATTGAAGTCAACGCTCGCACCGATGTGTTGACGCCTCCAACGCCAACGGATATTGCTGCTGAAGCTGTATCATCTACCAGCATCCGAATTAGATGGATAAGCCAGTCAGGGTTCAACCTCGGCTTTCTCCTCGAGCGTAGCTTGGTCGAAGACACTGATTGGGCGTTGCTTGACACGCTTGAGGAACCGATGCTTCAATCGTATCTGGACGATGGATTGAGTGACGAGACCACTTATTATTATCGTGTAGCTTCATATAACAGCTACGGAAGTTCGGAATTCTCGGAAACAGCCGAAGCCACAACGCCGGTTGGACCGCCTGATGTACCATCAAATTTGCGTGCGGACAATATTACATACGAATCGGTCACCTTATATTGGGATGATACAGATGATGAAACCAGTTATCGGATGGAGCGACGTATCGCGGGTGCGCATAACTGGTTCAGATTTCCTCTTATTGACCGGAATATTACGATTTTGAACGATATAACAGTATCCCCGGACAAAGAATATCAATATCGTATCCTGGCTTCCAACGCATCCGGTTCATCTGATTTTTCCGAAATACTTGAGGTAACCACACCTGATGGTCCTCCGCATCCACCTACTATTAACGCTGAAGCTCGCTCCATCAGTGAAATATTAATCACCTGGGTTCCGCATATCGCTGGTAATCACGATGGATTTACCCTTGAGCGTAGTATTGGAGCTGCAGATAATTTTGGCCCGCTTGCCGAATTCGGCTATGGAGAAAATAGTTACAACGATACGGACCTTGAAGAGGGAACAACCTATTACTATCGTATGTACTCAGGAAATGATATTGGCAGGTCGGGTTATTCCAATATTGTTAGTGCGACTACGGAAGCGGTGGTTCATCCTATATTTGAAGATGGTTTCGAAACCTATACGATTGATCAGCAACCGAGTAATCCACCGTGGTCGGTTGTTACAAACAACAGTTCAACGGTACTTATTTCAGGTAACAATCCCTATGCAGGTCAGAAATATCTTCATTTCGATGATTCAAATGCAACACCTGAAGACAGTGCAGGTTGTTCAGCTTTTGTTACAACTGAATCCGTTATTGCGGGTACGATCAGTATGTGGCTTAAGATTGCTCCCAATGGGTTTTTAGGCATAGTAGGCGGTGATTCAAGTCCTAACCATTATATAACGTTCCAGATTCAGTTTAATGCTGACAATACAATGCTTGTCCGAAATGGCGGCGACTTCGTAAGTGCACAAAATTATCCAGTTGGGCAATGGTTTAAGTTTGAGATTGTATTTGATACGCCAAACCATAGTTGGTATTTTAAGATTAATGATGGAAGGATACCAGCAGTTAATTTACAACGAGCAGATCATCCTGGTAATAGTATGATTATTTTTGCAGCATTTAATAATACAGTATTACAATATGGTGGTGTGGATGAACTATCAGTTACTGATGTAATTGAAACAGCTCCTCCTTTGGGAACTTCATCCTTGCCTGGAGAACTTGGAACGGGTGAAGATCGGATTGGCGACTTCCGTATGATAGAAAAATAGTTAGTAGCTATGACTGTTGTCAGGGCGTCGTCCCTGACAGCATACTTACGGTTTGCTGTCAACCGCGGCGGATTGACAGCGGGAAGTTCAATTTTCTAAGGTAATTTCTTGCCCCAAACTTTCAACAAAGTACTGATCGCCAACCGTGGTGAGATAGCCTTACGCGTTATGCGGAGTTGCCGCGAGATGGGCATCCGCACCGTTGCTGTTTATTCCGATGCTGATCGCACTGCCCCACACGTGCTTATGGCTGATGAAGCGTATCATATCGGCGCTTCACCAGCGCGTGAGAGCTATCTGCTTGGCGACAGGATCATCGAAACGGCGCTTAAATGTAATGCTGACGCCATCCATCCTGGTTACGGTTTCCTGGCTGAGAACGGTGATTTTGCCGAATCTGTCGAATCTGCCGGTTTGACCTTTATAGGTCCTCCGGCAGATTCCATCCGCGCAATGGGCTCTAAGACCGAAGCCCGTCGTATTATGTCCGAAGCCGGAGTGCCGGTTGTTCCTGGGGATAAAACCAGTCTTGATAATAGCGAAGATGCGCTGAAATCAGCAGAAAAGATCGGTTATCCAGTTCTAATCAAAGCTGCTTATGGTGGTGGCGGTAAGGGGATGCGCGTAGTGCGAACCACTGACGAACTTCCTGCTGCCTTTGATGGAGCGCGTCGTGAGTCGCTGTCTGCTTTCGGAAGCGATGAGGTTTACCTCGAAAGATTCATTGAAGGTCCCCGCCACATCGAAATACAGGTATTAGCAGATAAATTCGGACATTGTATCCATCTCTATGAGCGTGAATGCTCCATCCAGCGTCGTCATCAGAAGGTAATTGAGGAAGCGCCGTCACCGGCGCTCGTTCAATATCCTGAGATTCGCGAGCGGATGGGAGAAGCTGCCGTAGCTGCAACCCGCGCATGTGGATATGTGAATGCCGGAACAGTCGAATTCCTGTTTGATCCTGCCACAAACGATTTCTTTTTCCTCGAAATGAATACCCGCCTGCAGGTCGAGCATCCCGTAACTGAAATGGTAACCGGAATTGACCTCGTGCGAGCCCAACTTTTAATTGCAATGGGTGAACCGATCAGCGTTAAACAAAAAGACATCAAGCATACCGGAAGCTCAATTGAATGCCGATTATACGCAGAGGACCCTGCAGGTGGATTTTTACCCGATGCAGGAGTCATCAAGAATCTTGTTAGACCGGGAGGTCCCTGGGTTCGTGTCGATTCAGGTGTTGAAATTGGCAGCGAAGTAGGTGTATACTATGATCCGCTGGTTGCTAAATTAATCGTCTGGGGCGCAGATCGAGAGACTGCTATTCGGCGTATGCATCGGGCATTAGGTGAGTATAGAGTAGTCGGTATATCTACAAACATTGCCTTCAACCACTGGGCAATGGAACATCCCCGTTTTATTTCAGGAGATTTCGATACTCGCTTCATAGAGCAGGAATTCAGCAGTGAGAAATTAACGCCTGATGACGCCGGGATTGAGTTGGCAGCAGTCATCGCGGCAGCGATGTGGGAAAAAGAGCAGCAAGCTGCACCAAAAGTTGATTCATTCAACGTAACAACAGACAATAACAACGCTAATGGGTGGAAGCAGTCAGGTAGAGTGCAAGCATTAAGGTAGTAAGGTAGTAAGAAAGTAAGTAAGTGGGACAGGCATTCTTAATTAATCGGTTATGCCTTTAGCTCAGCCGGAGTAGCGAAGCTTGCTGCGCGCTCGCAGGCAGATACGCATGCGCCACCGTACGAGAACGCAGAAAGCTTTTCTACTCCGGTATTATTAAGTGGACGCGC
>JAVCDD010000236.1 GCA_030765125.1 Candidatus Hatepunaea meridiana | reverse complement strand
TTATAGCCAAGGATGGTTATGGCAATTTCTACATCCCTGCCTGGGACTACAGTAATATGGGTGATATGGATGCTGGAAGGGGATATTTTGTGAATGTTGACGAAAACATCCAACTTGTCTATGTATTCGAGCGTGAAGAGGCAATATCCAGCAATATCATTCTTCATTCTTCCGTCTATACTGAGCCGGGTTCATTACCTGTTCATTCTCAAACCGGATCGAACATGAGCCTGTTAGTTCTTGCAGATCCGGTAATAACAGGCGATATTGGTGTGTATGCATCAGGCAACATGGTCGGATCAGGAGTGCTTCAGGATGGAATCTGTGGAATTGCCGTCTGGGGTGACGATCTGACAACGGATATTGTAGACGGCGCCGTTGAAGACGAGTATCTCGAAATCAGGTTACTTGAAAATGGCAATCTGAGTCCGGTTGGTTACACGTTATTATCCGGTAAGGACGTCTATAATCAGGACGCATTATCGGTAATCAGGTTAACCGAATCGATTGAATTGCCGGATGAGTTTGCGATTGTCTCTGCCTATCCGAATCCGTTTAATTCACTGATGAAGGTCAGTTACAGTCTGCCTGAAGCTGCAAACATCAAACTGAATGTATTTGATTTGGCAGGTCGGTTCGTTGCTGAGTTAGTCAATGGTCGTCATCAGGCAGGCATTTACACCGCAGCATTTGATGGATATGATTTGGCGAGTGGTATTTATATGATTCGCTTTGAGGCAGGAGGACATACTTTGCAGTATAAGGTTACATTAGTAAAGTAGCATATCCCGAAGTTTCGGAACTGCCTGCGGTATCACAATAATAAGGGGATAATATACCTATTTTATTAGTATAATCTTTGATTTGAAAGATATATGCAAATGGGTATACTATCCCCCTTTTTTACACAAACACGGAGAGTATAATGTATTTAATTCGCAATTCCTATCTTCTGGTTACGTTAGTCCTGTTCCTTGGCTTGAACGTAGTCAATGCTGAGGTTTACGTCGAACCGGTCGGCATTTCGGTTTCAATGGAACAGGACGAGGAAGTTAGTACAGACTTGACTTTAATCAATGAAGGCGATGAGGATGTTGCTTTCAGAATTAGAACGGCTCGACCACCTGAAGAAGAGCAAGGACCGGTTCGTCCGCGTCGCGATGAGCCCGATGAGCTTGCAATTTTACTAATAAAGGGAAGTGCCGATCAATACGGCTGGCGCGACAGTAACGTGTGGTTGGCTGTATTTGATAACCAAGATCCTGAACCGGATCAGCTGAACATCGGTGATATTGGTGACGTGGAACTATCAGACTATGATCTGGTGGCAAGCGGTGAAGACCAGTCAGCGCAGTTCTTCCAGCAATATATGCAGAACCGCGAACAGATCGAAGAATACATTGATGGAGGTGGTTTACTGTCACTATTCACCGGCAGCAATTCATTTCAGAACATTACTATGCCCGGAGACGTAGATATTGTTCGTGGACCAAATGGTGATTGGGGTGATGTGAACCCGGATTTTATCAACGACGATGGAGACGGATTGATTGAGGACATCGAAGAGGATTTTCCGATTCTTACTCCGTTTGAGTTCTATCGCGATGATAATGACAATCGAGATCGCCAGCGTATTGTTATGCGTGGTAATTCGCTTAATTATGCTACAACAACTATTGACAATCTGCCCGATGAAGCATTCTGGTACTATAGACCTGAACAGCAGCAGAACACCTGCATTATTGCTGATTGGCCCTTCGGTTCGGGATATGTGCTGTTTACAGGCATTACCGGCACGCTGTTTTACGAAAACAACTGGCAATGGTCGAGTATGATGGAGTGCGTGAACTTAACCAAATGGGCTGACGGACGCTTGAGAGCCCGTTGGCTTGGTTTCGATCAGGGTGAAGGGATAATTGAAGCGGACGATGAAGCAAATATCGAGCTTACTTTCCTGTCTTCTGATTTGGAACGCGGTGTCTATCATTTGATTTTGCAGATTGAATTGGCAGAACCCAACGAAGAACGCGACGACCTCGAGCAGATGATGATTGAAGTTTCAGTGGTAATGACTGTGGACAGCCAGACCGCCGATATTTCCGGTGTAGTAATTGATGCAGCCACTGATGAAGCAGTTGAAGGCGTTACCATCGAAATGGATCGTTTTCTTGTAACTCGTTATAGCAATCATGACGGCGAGTATACTTTCGAAAACTTGCCTGCAGGAGAATACGAACTTACTTTCACGGCGCCCGATTTCCTTCCGACAGTCGAAGACATCGAGATCGACGAAGATGACGTTGAACTGGACATAGCGCTTCTTCATTCCGAATGCACCCCCAGCGAAGATGAGTTCTTTATGGAGTTGGAACCGGATATGGAATATGTCTTTGATTGGGAAATAACAAATGGTGGGAATGGTCCACTGGTATACCGGGTCGAACGCCAACTCCTCGGTGACGCCAACGCCGATCCATGGGAACTTCGCGAAGTCCAAAATACCCAAGAAGCCGCTGATGACGACCAGATCAACGGTGTGGTTTTCGCTGCTGACCATTATTTCGTTTCCGGTGGCAACCGAAGGGAAGATGATAACAAGATATACGTTTTAAATCGAGATGGTGAACTCATCCGCGAATTCGACCAGTTCCACCAATCCGACTACGGTATGCGCGACCTGTGCTGGGACGGTGAACTGATCTGGGGATCTGATGATGGGATACTCTATGGGTTTGATACTGACGGTGAACTTGTCCAGGAAATAGAGGGTGAAGCGGATTCATATCGTTCTCTGACTTATGACAGGGAGAATGCTCTATTCATATCCGCAGACATAACTTCAGATATCTACATCTCAGATCGAGACGGTCATCTAACAAGAACAATAGACCGTCCTGGCGATCTTCGCACTTATGGTCTTGCCTATTGGCCTGATGATCCTGATGAATACAATCTGTACGCTTTCGGACGCGGTGATGAAACCGATCTCTCTGTCAGTAAGGTCAATCTTGAGAATGGTGATCTTTCTTTGGTTACTGAAATTGATGGAGTAGACGGTCGTCCGGGTGGTATATGTATCACAAACACTCTTGACATATATAGCTGGGTGTTTATTGGTGTAGCACAGAATCCCGACCGCATTGCAGTATGGCAGCTTGAGGGACGTCGCGAGTGGTTCCAGGTTGATCCGGAAGAAGGTGAGATCGCTGCGGATGCGAGTGAAGCCTTCACCTTGAATCTGAATTCTGATGATCTCCCTCCTGACAATCGTTTTCAAGGTGAATTAGTATTCACTCACGATGGTGTCGGCGGTCAGACCGTTATTCCGGTAGATTTGAATGTTGTTGAAGGCGAGGTTCATACATTCAGGGATTTAGACTTTGAGATCGGCTGGAATCTGGTTTCAGTTAACCTTCAACCTGATGAAGAGGACGTGGAAGTATTGATGGCTGACTTGGTTGAAGCCGACTTACTTGAAATGATGAAAGACGGTGACGGACATTTCTACCGTCCTGACTACAACTTCAACAACATTCCCGGCTGGTCTGTTAATGAAGGTTACCAGGTAAAGATGCGCGATTATGCTGAGTTGCGATTGGTAGGCTGGACGGTACTTCGAGAGGAACCGATAGATATTGAGAGTGGCTGGCAGATTATTTCCTACTATCCTAATTTCCCGATAGAGGCAACACTTGCCTTATCCCGCATCGAGGATCACCTGATTATTGCCAAGGACGGCTATGGCAACTTCTACATCCCTGCCTGGGACTACAGTAATATGGGTGATATGCGCGCTGGAAGGGGATATTATGTGAATGTCGACGAAAACGTCCAACTTGTCTATGTTTTCGAGAATGAGGAAGCTATCACCGGGAATGTCATTCATCAGCCTTCTGTCTATACTGAGCCCGGCTTATTACCTGTTCATTCTCAAACCGGATCGAATATGAGCCTGTTAGTCCATGCTGATCCTTCATTAGCAGGAGATATTGGCGTGTATGCCTCAGGTAATCTGGTTGGTTCAGGAGTGCTTCAGGATGGAATCTGTGGTATCGCTGTCTGGGGTGACGATCTGACAACAGATGTCATAGATGGCGCAATTGAAGGTGAACCGCTCGAACTTAAATTGCTTTGTGATGGTAATCTGAATCAGATTGGTTATTCATTACTATCCGGTAAGGACATCTATAATCAGGATGCATTATCGGTAATCAGGTTGACCGGATCGATTGAATTACCGGATGAGTTTGCGATTGTTTCAGCCTATCCGAATCCTTTTAATTCATTGATGAAGGTCAGTTACAGTCTGCCAGAAGCTGCAAACATCAAACTGAACGTATATGATTTGGCAGGTCGATTCGTTGCTGAGTTAGCGAATGGTCGTCATCAGGCAGGTATCTACACCACAACATTCGATGGATCTGATCTGGCGAGTGGCATATACATGATTCGCTTTGAGGCAGGAGGACATACTTCACAATACAAGGTTACATTAGTGAAGTAACGTATCCCGAGGTTTAGGGACTGCCTGCTGTAGCGCCGGGATTTTGCATTTTATAGTTCGAAATACTGGAAAGACTCTTACATTATGAGTACTAATAAATTTTCCATTTCATCTTGAAGTTTTAAGATTATAACCAGTAGAAAACAAACATTAATCAGCGATAGGAACACAGTATTTTATCCAAGAACGAAGGAGGTACCAGTAATGGTTTACAGTAAAAGGATTCTTTTAATTGTTACACTGATAATTGGGTTCTTCTGCTATTATCCGATTATTGCTGAAGTTACAGTGGAACCCTTTGGTTTCGCTGTTTCAATAGAGGAGGATAACGAAACTGAGATTGAGCTGATTCTCAGCAACGGAGGTGAAGACAACATCGCATTCAGCATTGATTACGAATTGATTGAAGATGAAGAAGACCGTCTGGTTGGTCCGCGTCGCGACGACCCAGGTGATGTCTTGAGGGAGTTCCAGAAGCCATATAATCAAATTCATGGTCTTGCCTGGGACCCAGACAACAACTGGATGTGGGGGATTGACTTTGGTCGTCGTATTTATGCTATCGATCTGGAGGATGAAGAGGTTGTGATTGATGTTGGGGTCGGACAGACAATGGCCGGTCTGTTCTATCTGAACGGTGTGCTGCATGCCGGTGGATGGGGTGGTGGTGCGAATAACATCTTCCGTTACGACACGGAAGGTGAAGCTTTAGAACGTCTGGTTTTACCCCTCAATCCCGGTTTATCTTATATCGGATCGGACGGTGAACACATTCTAAACAATAACTTCGGTAACAGGCAAATTCTCGTATTTAACCTGGATGATCAGGAGCATGTAGCGACTATAGATTTCAATGAAGCGACCAACGGCGCTGGCGCCTGGTCTGTTGAGTGGGTGACAGCTCATCCGGACGGTCAGCTCTGGTTATCCGGTCAAGATCGTCTTTACCAATGCTTCGTGGATGACGAATGGAACTGCGAGGCAGTACAGAACTTCGGGACGTCTCGGGGTACAAATAACGCCATTGGTCATGACGGTGAGAACCTGTGGCGCGGAGTATTTGAAGGACCATTCCACATCATCGACGACGGTGTAAGAGAGTTCAGCATGCTCGAATTCGAGCCTGAGGAGGGAATTATCGAGGGTGAAGATTCAGCAAATATTAATATCCTCGTTCAATCGGAGGGTGTCGAAGCAGGAGTTTTCAATTTATTGATCATAATCGAACTTTCTGAACCCGAAGATGATCGTGACGACCTTGAGCAATTGCTAATTGAAATATCCGCGTTAATAACAGTAAGTGACCCAACATTCGATCTTTCCGGAGTAGTAACAGACGCCGCAACGGATGAATTTATAGAAAATGTTACCGTTGAGATGGATTCATACGTAATAACTCGCTTCAGTAATGACGAAGGAATTTACGGTTTTGATAACCTGCCCCCTGGAGAATATCAATTTACTTTCTCGGCACCTGACTATCTGCCAACCACAGAGGACATCGAGATTGAGGAAAATGACGTTGAACTGAACGTAGGGCTTCTTCATTCCGAATGCACGCCCAGCGAAGAAGACTTCTTTATGGAGTTGGAACCTGATATGGAATATGTCTTTGATTGGGAAGTGACAAATGGTGGGAATGGTCTCCTGACATACCAGATCGAACGCCACCTGCTTGGCAACGCGGACGCCGATCCGTGGGAACTGCGCCAGACACGGAATGTCGAAGAAGCTGCTGATGACAACCAGATTAACGGTGTAGTTTTCGCTGCTGATCATTATTTCATTTCCGGCGGTAACCGAAGGGAAG
>JAVCDD010000081.1 GCA_030765125.1 Candidatus Hatepunaea meridiana | reverse complement strand
TACAGATATGTCCCAGTAGGGCATATCTTAGGAACGTTAACACCTGAAAAGGATGATGATGACTTTGAAACAGATTACTATAAGCGAGTTGATTTTGATGTAGCAATACCTGTCAATATGACCGATGTGTGGCTAATAATCTGGCTAAAGAAAAAGGGAACTCCGACAGGCAATCTGACCATAATGGTTGATAGTAATTTAATAAATAAAACAGATGTCTCCACTCTGACAACATCTTACCAAAAATTTGTTATGCCCTTTGGAGCTGGAAATATTACAAGGGAATATGTCCCAATACAATTCAATGGAAGTGCCGCATGGGACAGAACAGATGATGTTATTATTGGTGCTGTTGATGTAAAATCGGTTAACTCACATAAAAGTAGTGATGGAATATCTTGGTCACTTGAGAAAAAAGAGATGGCAATAGGATTAACAATACAAAACAACCAAAAAGCGATAGCCGACCAAATCAATGAAGAAACTGTTATGATTTCAAAGTCGTACCAAAGAACAATTTGCCCGGGGGGAACAATCCTAAATACAATTTCAATAAGAGACACCCACGGAACTATGTTGGATGTCACCAACCTACCAAGATGTAAGTTGGTTAAGGTAAATGATGACGGAACAACGACCCAAATATCACAGACCAATATAGTAGAATCGGAGTCAGTGCAGCATAGAATTCAAGTTAAATTGCAGGGCAATGAGACAGCCCTACTTCCACAAGGTGCAAGTTATGTAATATCCTGCAACGAAACATCGGTTAAATGCAGTTCGGGAATACATTGGTTAAACATATCAACACTAAGATTTTCACTAAAGATTGGGACAGAAGCAGAGTGTAACTATTCAGAGTCAATAGGGGCAAGTTTTACACAGGTAGATAATCAGTTAGGCGTTCTCGGTGCAGACCTTAACAATACAGCACAATACAAGGCAGATGTCTCAGGATTGGCAACTTCGGTGGAATTATTTGAGGTCAATCAGAGCCTGACCAACAGGATAATCTCAGAGATTGGGGGGTTAGGAAACCTAACCCTTGCTGAAATATGGGCTTACGGGACAAGAGCTCTTACAACTCCAATTACGGGAAGCGGTGAGAATATGTCAGCAATAGCGGACATAAGCACCTTGCTAACAGAAGCACAGTTCAACTTGAACACCTCCCAGGTCCTCACCGCGATTACTACCGCCCAAAGTAACGTTCAGACTTCCATTTACGGCCTAGCTAACACAACCGCAAGCCAGGTATGGGCCTATGCTACAAGGGCATTATCTACTCCAATAGCGACAGATGATAACCAGAACATGACGGGAATTAGCGATACCACAGATATAAGCAACCTGCTCACAGAAAGCCAATTTGATAAAAATGTTTCAGATGTAAGAGATGATATCACGGGAGTAGATGATAATCCTTGGGACGACCCAATTAGACAATTAACCTCCCCAATCGCTACAGATAACAATCAAAATATGACAGGTATTGCGGGCACAAGCACTGGAGGACTTGATTCAGGGCAAAACACGACACTCTATCTTATACAGGCAAGGCAAGTAAACACCACATCGGCCCTTACAACGCTTCAAAGGTATTTCAATTGCAGTCCGAATTACTTAGCAAATTCCGTTTGTGAGCGTTTGGAATATATTGAGAGAGCCGTATAATAAAAAAAATGCAAGAATCCACCTTGGAACCGAGAATCAAAATAGAACCAGAACTACTTCATCAACTATACTGGGAAGAAGGGAATACTCAGAAGGAGATTTCAAAAAAATTGCCAGCGAGCCTCCCAACCATCCAACGTAGAATGGCTAGATTAGGCATGCGAACAAGAGATAAATCAGAAGCGGCATTTTTAATTGCAGATAGGAAAGACCACCCTAATTTTCACCCCTCTTCATCCATCGCATACATTCTAGGTACTTGTTTGGGAGATGGAAGCGTCTTTTCATATATCCAAGGACATGAAAAAAGTCCAAGAAATGTTGTTCAACTAATGGTTAGGGACAAAGATTTCGCCCTAGTTTTTAAACAAGAATTGAAAAATATAGGACTCCACCCAGGCTTTTCGTCATGGAAAGATAAAAAATACAAAAGAAATTTCTACACGGTTCGCTCATTCAGCAAAAAATTCGTCTTGTGGTACAAAAATTTAAATCTAGAAGATATCGCTAATCTCATCTTCGAAAAAGAAATTTTCTTATTCGATTTTCTCAGAGGAATCTATGATTCAGAAGGGAGCGTATCAAAAAAGGGCGGCTGGCTAGAAATTCTTGCGAACACTAATAAAGGACTTATTCATTTAACAGAAAATATCCTAGATCATCTAAAAATAAAATACACAACTCTTGGGGGAGCAAGAACAAGCACCAACAAAGAATTTTTCAAAATTAGAATTCTCGGAGATGCTAATGAAAAGAATAGACTTCTCAAAAAAATTAAGCCATCTATCAAAAGAAAAATGAGATACGAATGGCCACAGGAGGCTTCTTAAAAATGACAGCGCGCTATGAGCCAGGCGAAACCGCCAAAGTTAGGTATCCAGCCAGACGTCTACAAACTGGGCTAACAGATTGTAAGTGCACTATCTGGGACCCGGATGATGTAATGATAATCAACGCGGCAGCCATGACAGAGCTGGGAGACGGACTCTATGTTTATTCATACCCGATATCGGCAACTGCAACTGCAGGAGTCTATACATGGTATTGTGATTCGGCTACGGAGATTAACCCAGATACAGGAGATTTTGTAGTGGGTTCAGTTTGGGACACCAATCTATCAGACCATACAGTAGCGGGATCAGCAGGGAAAAAACTAAATGATGTGAGAAACAGTGGAGGGGGTGGGGGCTATCTGGATTCGGTCTGGGACGGCAACGATATTAAAAAACTCTGGAAAGAGTTGGGAACAATCAAGGAGGACGTTACAAAAGGATTCAAAAAAACGGAAAAGGATTTTAAGCCACTACTAAAAACCTTCTCAAGCATAATTCAAAGCATCATCAAAGTCCAAGAAGACTTAAAAAAGATAAAGTTTTCAGACGAGAAAACTCCAAAATTCCACAATGAGTTGATTTTTCACCAGAATGAACTTGAATCAAAGCTAGACGAACTAACCAAATTAGTTGTAGATAGCATGGACGTTGAAATTTTAGAAGACTATGGCCGTAAAAAATCTGATAGCACGAACGCTAAAGACAAAGCTTAGGAAGCTTAAGGAAGACGCTAAGGAGATAGAAAGCGAGAACAAACGCAGTCAGATTGAGCTAAGGAAACTTAGAAGGACCATAGCAGACCTAACGACTAGAAAGAGCCAGGAAGAAAAAGAATTTAGCAGCATGAATGAGAGGAGTCACAAAGTCAAAGACGAGCTAAAGAATATTAGCAGTGAACTCTCTGTAAAAAGAAAAGACGCGGAAGAAAAGCGCCAGGAAGCTATGGCCTTGGCAGAAGAAAATATTGAGAAGATAAGTGAAGCCAAAAATCAATTAACAACCGTTATGACGCAGGCCCAGGAATCAATCGCTGCACTAGAAGAAGGAAAAATAGATATACCTGACATACCAACCCTAGATAATGAGCAACTTATAGAATGGTGGTCAAAAATAATCAATCTGTTCGCAGATTTGGAGGACCCTGGGAAGACCAGCCAACTAACAGAGCAGGACATCACAAATACGGCAATAGAAATATACAGAGAAATTCGCTCAAGAGTGAGAAACAATAAAATGGTGTTCGACATCACGCTGGAAAGTTTCCCACCAATTCCCAGAGCAATGCTAGCCAAAACCCTTCACGGATTAGCAACAGTTGACAGAAAATTCTTACGGAGGGATGCAGCGATAACTCAAAGAAAGGCCGAGACATGGACAAGAAAAATTGCACCAACCCCGGCACTCAAGGGAATATTCTTAGTGGAACCACACTCTGAGCTCATGTGGAAGGGAGAAAAAAAAGTAATGGTCAAGTCAAAAGACTTCGATGTTGAAGACAAGCAATATTACCTAGTGGATAACAACAAATGCTATGGGATAGTTGAATTCAAAAACGTTAGAGAAATTGACCAGAAAGAATATGATAAATTAGCACCGCGTCACAAGATAACGCCAGAAGAAAAGAAAAAATGGGCAAAAACAAGTCCATCATGGCGCGAAGAACCGTACTATGCCTATGATTTTGATTGGGTAGAAAAATTCAAAGAACCAAGAGACTCTGAAGTTCCACACGGGACGCAGGTATTCGTTGCCAAGGAAAAACTCAGATTTCTAGACTCATCGTGCAGACTGCCAAGAGTGGAAGATTTGACGCCAATGATTTGGATTCCTGACTTTATCTCACTAACGGGCAGCGCAGCTTACCAACGCAGAGAACCTAATGATATAGATCTAGTCGTCAAGGCCATGAAAAAGGAGGAGGATATGTACATAACACTGGACCCAGCACTCAATCTAAAGGTATCACGCTTAATGAATAAGATTTACCCTGAAAAAGATATCCATTGGACACCATCAATGGCCGGGCCCAATTGGGATAATCTGGCACTTTATGATTTGGTCTTAGTTCCAAAACAAAAAATCGTTTATCGGGAGATGTTCGAACCGGAATACAAGGAAAAATGCTATGATGCCTCAGTCACAATAACACCCTTCATGTTCATCAAGCCACTCAAGCCCATGAGCGGTCGATTCAAAGAGGAAGAATATAACCCAGATTCAGTCATTAAAGTGGTAGAATCAAAAAAAGATGATTGGTATAAAAAAGGAATCTATGTAGAGACTAAGTTCGATGGGGATGTTGTCATGGCCCACAAGGATAAGGACAAAGTAATGATATTTACCTCGGAAGGAAGGGATATCTCGCAGCAGCTACCAACACTCACGGAGACACTCAAGGTCATGCCAGATAGCTTCATTCTAGCCGGGGAGATTGAACACTGGGACAAAGGAATTCATTCCCCCAGACAAAAAACAAACTCGATTATTCAAACAACAAAAATTGAGCCGGAAGAAAAAGGAGTCAGATTAAATGTCTTCGATCTTCTTTATTGGAACGGGGAAGATATCCATCGCAAACCATTTTCAGAAAGAATCAAATACGAGACAAAAATACCGCAAGGAGAAAATATAAAATACTCTGAGCGCATGCTCGTTCACAACCAAAAGGATCTTCGAAACGCAATTGACTACTTTTCAAGAAAGCAAGGAGCTGAAGGCGCCTACCTTAAATTATCTGATTTCATATACGAATTGGACGGTGCAACAAGGAATAATATCAAATACAAAAACACATTAAGCGGAGATTTTAAAATCGTATCGGTCCACAAAGTTAAAGATGCTAACGCATGGAATTATCTAATGACACTTGAGGATGGAACACCGACAGGCCGCACATATAACACTTCAATCGAAGCAAAGCCAGGGGACGTCCTTAAGGTAGAGTTCGTTGAATTGAATAGATATGAGGACCCAGACACCGGAGAGATTTGGTACAATTGGTGGTCCCCCAGAGTAGTTTCCAAACGAGAGAAAAGGGTCGCAGAGACAAAGGAGATGGCAGAAAAGCTAGTAGAAGAATCAGGCGGGACAATATCAAAGAAGAGCTTTCCAAAACGATACCTCGAGGAGTTCAAGGATGCTAATGAGGAGTATGTAGCATGGCAGGAGGTACCCGATGAAGACAGAAAATGGAAGGGGATGATGCAATTCGATTCGCGAGGCCGCAGCGTACACATTGATTTTAGATACCAAACAGATGATGATAACCTCTTTACTTGGACACTATTTGTACCAAAAGGATTGTCCAAGGAACCAAAATCGGCAGAAGAAGCTAAAAAAATGCTAACATTAGAGATACTTCCAACAGTAAAGAAGATTATGGCCGATCCAATGAAGAAATTCAATGGAAAACCAGAAAAGAGAATTCCTGCACCACCCCAAGTATTCAAGTTGGATCTTCTTGGAGGCGGCCCGGGGAAGATACAGCCACGATGGATGTGGAACTTTGATAGCTTCAATGTTGAATTTGGAGCAATCAAACCATACTTCGTAGAGTTATTCACAGACGGAAAGATAGCAGATAGAAGAATCGTTTTTAGAAAATTAGAAAATAAAAAAGAATGGAAGAAAACCACGGGGGGAATAATGACTTGGATGATGTTCGCCACTAAAGACCAAACACCTTATGTTATCTCACGCAGGGCAGTTACAAAGGAATGGATTCCAGAGTTTAATCACTCAGCTCTACCAAAGGAAATTAGAAATAAGATTCCAATGGAATTTCAATACTGGAGAATTAAGGGGGAAGAGGATAGAAGAAAAATGAGAGACGATTTAGTTGACGCCATTAAAAAGAAAGAAGTAAAACTTAAAATTGCAACAGATAGCGAAGATATGTTTGCATTAAATTTAATCAAGGATATTAAAGACATCAAGAAGTATAATCCCAGAGATGCCAATAACAAACAACTAGCTGACGATTTTAGAATAACGACAGCATGGTACTCAACATTCCACAATCCAAGGAAAGAAATCAAATACTCGGAAAAGGAAATAATCAGCACGTGCGCAAAAGTGGTCAAAGAAATACGGAACAGAGTAAAATCTGGAAAGATGAATTATGAGTTCAGCCCAGAGAAGATGAGGCCGCGTTCAAGAGAGCTCTATGAAAAGGTTCTGAGAGAACTCAAAAAAACAACCAAGTCAACGGACGCAAGGTTAGGCACTACATCGGGGGAATTCAAGCTCCAGAGACAAACTTGGCGAGGTCCGATAGTTGTTAGAACAGGTCCGAGTAAGACAACTCACCACCTTTTGCTAAAAACGAAGTCAGGAATCGAGGACTTCGTCACGGACGGTGAGCCGCCAACTGTCGGCATAATGGAAAAGCCAAAAAAGAAACGCTGGGATGCTGAAGGCAGCATAAAGCCAAAAACAACACTAAACTCAACGAAGGAGACTCCATCATGGATAGAAGTCATCGATGACGGAACATTCAGATGGCTAGACTCCTCAAAAACCTTATTAAAATTCGAAGGAAACAAACTTAAGGGCACTTACTCGCTCTCAAAGGATAAGGATTCAAATCTTCGCACTCTAAAAAAAGAATAATGGCACAAGGCAAACAAACAACAACGGAAAAGATACAGCAAATCAAACAACTTTCAAGAGATTATAGCCCATACGCTGTGAGTAAAAAAGTCAATCTAAATTTAAAGACTGTGAAGAAATACATCCATAAGGAGTAAGATGCCAGCTGAAAATATAAAATGAGCACAATCACCTTTGTAGTAAAGAACCATCTAACCGGAAGCTTCATCAATCATGCCCAAGTCTCAATTTCGGCTAAGCATGAATTCACTGACAGCAACGGGGAAGTATCTATCAATGTGCCAGCAGGCAACTACTATACAATATCAACAGCTTCCGGCTACGAAAACTATTTTGGATTCGTTAACAATGTACCAGAACGGGACCAAACCGTTTCTATTTTTATGCACAAAACAGCGTCACCAGAACAACCATCTGAGCCGGATGAGCCACCATCTGTGCCAGAAGATCCACCCTCTACTCCAGAAACACCTTCCGCACCTGATGATGACGTATCAGCCTCAGACATCACAGTCTCCGGCCTAGATATTTTCCCAGCAAACCCAGGACAACTATTTCAAGTTTCATTTCGCATTGAAAATACCGGACCAGGTACTAATGTCAAAGCAAAAAGCATCCTAAGAACTCCAATGACTATCTCATCACCAGAGAAGAGTATCGACTTAGGCCAGGGTCAATACAAGAGCATCGCACTAAAGTTGAATTTGCCCACAGATTTCCCTGAAGGCCCATTATCAGGAGTAATAAGTGTAATGAGAGGCGGGGAAGAAATTCTATCAGTTCCCTACTCGACAACAACAGAAGGATTTGGAGAAGAACCGAATGGGGGGCAGACAGCTACGGAAATTACGGATATCGATATTGATGCTCCAGACTACGCAGATGTTGGGGAAGAGTTTATGGTTACTGTTACTATCAATGGCTCCTTTCACCTTGCGGGAGTTCCAGTCAAATTAGTAGATCCAAATACGGGCAACGAAATAGCCAACAACACTACAAATTCCGCTGGAGAAGTCAATTTCACATCAACTGAAGCGGGACTTTTTAGCATTGGCGTAGTCTATGGGGGCAGCACTCAATGGAGTACTATCGAGATAGTACAACCTTCCTCTTCTTCTGACCTTTACATCGATATACGTAAAGTTGAACTCACACCACCTTCAAATCAAGTCGATGTATTCCATCCCGGAGAACCGATAAGCGTCTATGGAATGGGCGAAATAGACGCCGATGGGAAGTATAAAATAACCATAGGATTAATGGATCCGGGTGGGGGGTGGATTGCCTCAGAAAGAAGGATTAGAGATCTAAATGAGGGAGAAGAACTCAGTTTAGAAAGAACCCTCAACCTACCAATGGATTACGAGTTCGATTCCGTCACAATTTTTGCTATAGGCTACCACGAGGATGTAACGGCCCAAGATAATTGGTACTACGATGATGTTAGAACAGAGGACTTTCCAGTAGAACCGTTACCAACCGTACCAGGGGGGCCAGAAGATGCAGATGTCAATGGGGACGGAGTCATTAATTTAACCGACCTAGCGCTCCTCGGACAAGCGTGGGGTTCATCGTCTGGAGATGCCAATTGGAATCCAGACGCAGATCTTGATGGCGACGGCACTGTTGGGTTGGGTGACTTAGCTCTTATAGGAAAACATTGGGGGCAAACATACGGGGAACCGGCATGCCCATTTAATATTTGGGAGAAATATGATGAGAATAATAATGGATATATTGATGATGAAGAATTGGATAAAGCAATATCGGACTGGGAAGCCGGAGATATCACGGACACCTGCCATCTAGCAATTACAACCATTTGGGATAAACACACTCTTAATCCAAATGCAGGTCCAGCGCCACAAGACGAAGTAATAATAACAGCACCATCGACATCAGTAGCTGGACAAGATATAGTTGTTCATGTAGAATTCAACGAGGCATCATTAACAGGCGTAGAAGTAAATTTAGGCTCCCTAAAAAAAACGACCAACTTTCAAGGGGACGTTACTTTCACACCAACACAGATGGGAGAATTATACATTACATTGATCTATGCACAAACAACATGGTCAAAACCAATCACGATAACAGAGCCTGGGGGGGAAGAAGTATCGGCAACCATCGAGTACGAAAACACTTTAGATATTCCGAGCGAGATACAGCCAGGCACCCATTTATTATTAAAATTTAGATTAACAAATACGGGAACATCAACAAACACATTCGCATCAGGGATATCTATTAATCCTGAAGGGGATACGTCATCAGAAATCAAGGGTGCATGGAAAAAGGACCAATTAGATCCACTACAAGAAAAAATAATAGAATTAGGGGCACTTCTCCCAACTGACGCTAATGTAGGAACGTGGGAAATTAAAGCATCCACATGGGAAGGATGGTCTGAAGACGGCACAGTAACAGAATCACCAACTTACTTTATTGGGGGTATTTTGAGCAATAGATTAAATTCCGCAGAACCCGATCCAGCAGCATTTACAGTGGTGGAAGAGCTTCCTCCGAGTATCCCAGACGAAGAATATCCCAATTTCTTTGGCATCCCTGCAGACGACTTACCCCAATGGTATAAAACATGGCTGGATATATCAGGATGGGTCAGCTCACTACCATTCGGACTCCATAAGCTCGCTTCTACCTTCCTACTAGAAAGCGTACGCATCACTTCATTTTCCTTGCTCTCCTTTTTCCACTATTTAGCAACCGAAAAGAAAGAGATGACAGATTCTGATCTCGAAGAATTTTTACTTAAACACGGAGACTGGCTTTCCGCAGGAAATGTCATGTCCATCTACCTTACTGGAAAAAATATGAAGGGAGAATCTCAAGAAGAACCCACCCCCGGTGACTGGCTAAAATTCCTTGCTTTCTTTTCACCATTAATCCTTAAAGCAGGCTCAGTATTCGGAGCAAAATTTGGACCATGGTTAGCCCATCGCCTAGGCGCGCGCACGGCTTACAAAATTGGTCTCAAATCAGCGGAAGTCGCGTGGGATCCAATAATGAAGGCCCCAGTAGTCGCCAAAGCCGGTTCTATGACGCTGATAGGGAAAATATTATCAGTAATTAAGGCACCCTTTAAAGTCACCTTAATGCCATTTTTACAACCATCAGCTTACGCAGCCCTTTCACCAATGGGCATGATTCTGCATGCCTTTGTTACATGGAACGTCCTTACAGACTGGGTGTGGATTCAAGGAATGGGTAGGCAGATGCTCGACAAGTTGACAGGAGACAGCCTTAATCGGTATAAATCACTTCAGATCAGCCTAAACAATCAACTTAAACAACTTCATAATGATGTTGCTTACGCTCTTACAGGCGACGATTACGCGTCCATTTATAATCAAATTCAATTTTTGAAACCAGAAATTGCCGAGTTTAAAAAGATTATAGACGACGAAAAACTTTTCCAGAAAGTTTCGGATGATTATCCAGAAGCTGAAGCTATGTTCTTAAGGTGGCAACAAGCCATCGAAAAATTCGAAGAAGAAGCTAGAACAAAAGCAGGTCTTGTCGCACCAGTTGCCAAAGAATTTGAGGGCATCGTCACAAAAATTAGGGACGGAGATACTATTGAAGTCCAATACAAGCGTGAAACTGTCGAAACTAAATTTGAACCAGTCATTGAAGTTATTCGACTTTTAGGTATAGATACGCCGGAGGTAGACATCGGAACTGAAGTTTCAAAATTATCAGGGAAATTGGCAAAAGATTATCTAGTGAATTTCTTACCATTGGGAACAATCGTTAGAGTCACTTACGACGAAAAGACCCCACGAGATGTTTATGGGCGACTTCTAGGAACAGTTTATAAGGGCGATGAATCAGTAAACTACGCCATGCGAGCGACAATTCCGGGAGATCTTAAAGTTTATACATCACCAACTCATGCATCGATTTATATCTCAGGAACACCAAACGTGGAAGGTGCAGATGATATTTCAAATATCTTCACAGGGTTAACGGGAACGGCTAATAAATTTATCCCACCAGGTGAATATTCAATCACAATAAAATTAGAGAAATATGAAGATTTTGAACTAAGTGAAAAAGTTGTAATCCCAGCCAGAGGATCAATAACAATTCCAGGAACACATGAATTAGTTCTATTAGAGAAAACTGGGGACATCATAATTCAATCAAATCCACCAGGCGCACAAATCCTAATTTACCACAAAGAAGGTAATGAGTGGACCACCCCAATAAACACAAATAAAATTACGAAGGAAACACTAACAGTGGCAGCTCCAGGGACGTACAAAATTCATCTCTGGATGGAGGGGTACAAAGATTGGGATAGCCATGAAATCGTTCTCAAAGAAAATGAAACTTATGAAGTTTCAGTTCCAATTCTTGAAAAGATAGCGGAAACAGCAGAGCTTTATATAAACTCATCACCATCGGGCGCCACTATTCTAGTTGATGGACACCCAATTAACTTACTGACCCCAGATACTATAACATTTTCTGAGGATCGTTTAGCCGATTCAGACTACAGTGTCAACATATCCCTAGTAAAAGAAGGTTTTACACAATGGAATGGTCCAATACCCATGGAACTTGGGGATAAAAAAAAGTATGAAATAGTCCTACAATCAATTGAAAAAGTAACGGGTTCGGTCAAAATATCCACAACACCATCAAATGCAAAAATATTCGCAATAAATCCGGAAACTGGAAACGTCGATTTGGATACAGGAACATTGACACCAGGAACAATCGATTTAGCATGCGACAAATACCACACAATAAGGGTGGAATCTGAGGGGTATGAACCCTGGACCTTCGATAATGTATTCGTTAAATGCGATGCCACGACGGAGATACATAAGGATTTAAAGAAGGATGAGACTCAGGGCACTCTAAGGATAGTCTCAACACCAACAAATGCAACAATCTTCATTGAGGGAGAGGATGTAGGACTTAGCTCCAAGACAATCGACCTCGACCCGGGCCAATATCAAATAACTCTAAAAAAGGTTGGTTTGGAGGATTATACCATCGAAGATATCACGATAGAAGCGGGACACCAAAGGGAAATATTCGCGGAACTCTCGGATCAGCCAGCCACAACGGGAACATTATCTATTCTAGCTTCACCCTCATACTCAACCATCTCAGTAATTTATCCAGACGGAACGGAAAAAATTGTGGGCGTCTCACCACAGATGGTCAAGGAATTAGAACCAGGAACGTACCCAATCAAAATATCCAAAGAAGGATATATTGAAGCAGAAGGGGAAGCTCTCGTAGAAGTAGGACAAACAAAAGAATTTCATAGAGAACTGAGGAAAGTAGGGGATGTAGAAGCTGAACTAACAATCGCATCAGTCCCAAGTGGCGCTAAGATATTCGCAAATGATGAGGACACCGGATTGCTGACACCGGAAACAATAACATTTTCACAGGAAGAATTTAATGCACTACCAACAGCAGGTTTCATCGATATCACCCTGGAAGCCGAAGATTATAAACCATGGTCACAGAACGTGGGATTAATCATGGAAGCCGAAAAGAAGCTAGAGGTTATCTTGGTTAAGGAAGATGTCACTACAGGAAGTGTCAAGATTTCAACAACACCACCAAACGCAAAGATTTCGGTCGCAGATATAGACATCGGTTTACTAACGCCAGCAACTATCGACCTCGAATGCAAGACATCACACTCAATCAAAGTAGATCTAGCGAACTACGACTCATGGACATTCGACAACATCTACGTTCCATGCGATAAGGCGGTAGAAGTTCACAAGGAACTGAAGAAGAAGGAAACGAAGGGGAGTGTCAAACTAATATCATCCCCAGCCTACGCAACGATAATAGTCGATGGAGAGAACCTCGGCCTAACAACAAAGATATTAGAATTAGAACCAGCCACCTACAATTTCATGCTAAGGAAGGATGGATATGAAGATTATATAATCAGCGATGTGGTAGTGAAAGTGGGACACGAAAAGGAGTTTTTCGCCAAATTAGAAACAGAACTAGCAACCACGGGGGCTCTTTCATTAATATCATCACCAACATACGCCACAATTACAATCATATACCCTGATGGGACCGAACACATAGGTGGGGCAACACCGGAAATTATAGAAGAATTAGAACCAGGCGAATATGAAATAATATTAAAGAGAGAAGGTTACTCGGATGCATCAACACAAACAATAGTCAAAGCAGGAGAAACACCGGAGATATTCCTTGAACTGGAGAAGAAAGATGTACCGGATACAGGAGTAATTATCAGGTCCTCGCCAAGCAATGCAAAGATTCTACAAACAGGGGCAGATACAGGATTCAGAACCCCCCACACATTCAAATTGCCCCCGGGGCCACAATCATTCACAATATCACTTGCGGGATTCCATGATAAGAGCTTTGACATCACAATCGAGGAAGGGAGGATGTCAGACGCGTTCGTCAAGCTAGACCCAATGGAAGAAGAGATAGGCACATTAAAAGTAACATCATCACCAACGAACGGCCTGATAAAAGTTGACGGGATAGACATACAAAAAATAACACCAACCACATTCTCTTTGGCACCTGGACCTCATGAAATATCAATACTAAAAGCAGGATATTCCGAGCAAACAAAAACAGTAAACATAACAAAAGGAGATTCAGCAGAAATATTCTTCAGATTAATCAAAACAGGAGTTCCAGCCGATGCAGGAATAGTTGCCATAAAGTCAAGCCCGACAAACGCTTTCGTAGCTGTCGATGCCTCAGATACGGGAAAGCTAACGCCAGAGAGTTTAAGTCTTTCTCCAGGAAGTCACACAATAACTATCTCAAAGGCAGGTTATGATGATTGGACACAAACAATCGTAGTAGAAACTGGAAAAACTCTAGAGCTCCTCGCAAATCTAACAGCTACCCCAGGGGAAGAGGGAACTACCGAAGAAGAAAAGGCAGAAGAAGCAGCAGTGACGTTCGCCGTACCAGCAGGATGGCCTTGGGCATCAGATAGTGCACCTCCAAGCAAGGAGGCTTCCATTAGCAGGATAATATAAGACAGTTCTTACCTATTTTTAACATAAATATAGAAAACACCAGTTTTTGCGTCTCCAGCACCGGATACTGCAACAGTCATATTCTGAACATAATAATTCTCATAGATGTTCCCGGTGTTTGTCAATGCCCCGGCAGCATTTGAAGTGGCCAATACTTTCGTGTGCCACATCGTATCACCTACAACACCGTTTACCGTTACAACCAATTCACCAGTAAGAGTATCCGATATGTCAACATCCGGAGTGCTCAGATCACCTTTATCCAGCCAGACGCCAACGACGTCGCCATAGACGTCAAGAGTCGCACTCGCAGCTTCAGTACCATCAGTTGTTAAACTAACAGTATAGATTCGAATTCCCCGAGTATTTGGATCAACAGTTATGGCCATTTTATTTCGTTATGAATTTTTAACATAAATATAAATTTCCCCGGTGTTGTTATCACCAGCACCAGTAATCGCTACAGTGCAGTTACCGATGTAATAATTCTGAAGTGTGTTGCCAGTCGCAGTCAGCGCGCCTGCGGCATTATTTGTACACAGGATTTTCGGATGCCACATCGTATCCGACCCCACAGCGTCAACTGTCAGGCAAAGCTCGCCAGATGTCGTATCAGAGATATCAATATCAGGGCTTGATAGCGTTCCAATATCCAACCATATCCCCATGATCTCTCCATACAAATCAAGGGTGGTACTGACGGCACCGCCTACTGCGCTCGTTAAACTGAGAGTATAAACACGAATTCCACGGGTGCTCGGATCAACAGTTATGGCCATCTCTAATCCACTTGCTCTAGCTCAACAGTCACGCATAATCCTGCGCCACTCGTCAAAGTCCCACCATTTTCTAGGCAAAGCCTATCTCCAGCAGTAAGTATAAGGTAAGCCACAGTAGTTGTAAGCGTTCCACTGTTAACAGTCTCAGCAGTTCCGCTAAGGTCGATTGTACTTGAAAGTAAGTCATCACCACTAGCCTTTGCTTCAGTACCCTGAAGCCTTTGAAGTTGAAGAGTCCCGCTCGTGCTGGCGGTAGTCCATACAGCTTTAACAGATTTAACAACACATTTCTTATTCGCAACAAAGAATTTTCCGTAATTTCCTGCCGAAGCCGGGCCAGTTCCAGGCAACACAGCGGAAACCTGAAATCGCCAAGGCACTTTTGGATTGTTCATTTTTGATTTTCCTCAATTAATTTGTTGGAGCTCAACAGTTACACAAACGCCATCAACAGCGGTCAGCACACCAGTGTCTACCAGATTTAGCCTATCGCCAGCCGTTAATATGAGGTCAGCAACAGTAGTCGTCAAAGTTCCACTCTGAACTGTTTCTGCAGTTCCCTTGAGATTAAAAGCAGAGGTCAATAGGTCATCGCCATTGCCAGATGTTTCAGTACCCTGCAAGCGCTCTATCATAAGAGTCACAGCACTCCCATCACTTCCTTTGACAGTATGCACCTCACGAATTGACCGCACTACACACTTCTTACAGGCAACAAAGAATTTGCCATAATCAGCAGCAGTTGCTGCAGACGTCCCATCCAAAGCATGTACTAACTGGAATACCCTCGAATCAACTGGTTGGTTTCCTGACATTTTAAGTAAAAAAATATAAATCAAACAGGATGCACAATTGGCTCACCTGTCTGTTCTTTAACTTTTTTAGTCTTCCCGAATTTCTTTAATCCTAGTTTCATTTTATTTTACTCATACTTAAGACGTGTCATCGCCATTGAAAGTTGTCGTTCCACTATCTGATAGAGATCCAATCGCTACTGAATTAGTCCAAAAATTTGAACTCCCACTAGATAAGGTCACTGCTCCGGGAATCGTTGCGTTATACGTATAAAGATTACATCCACTAGGAATCGTCAAACCCATTCCTAATCCAGAGTATGAATTAACCACATAAAACCTTGGAATTCCAGCTGTCGCAGTAAAACTAGGTTCCCTTCTCTGGCAGAAAACATCTTTATGCCACAAGGTAGTTTGATCCCCACCCCCATTTGCATCAGCCATACTATAGGGAGTATCATGTCCGGTATTCGCAGTCAGCACAGTGGTTCCAGGGGCACCGGTTATTGGAAATAACCCACGATAACTAGAACCAGTAATACCAAAGGAGAATACGTTCTCAAGAACAATTCCCGCCATAACGTGAATCGCCCCATTCTTCCACCAGAAGCGATTCGCATAGAGTACATCTATGTCAAGACCTTCACCGGCCTCGTCAAATGTGCAGTCCTCGAATACGCAACTATTGTAAAGAAATTTGTTAAGGTCAAGTTCTCCTTCAAAATCAATACCACCTTTAAAGCGGAATCCATTGAAGTATAGATAATGCAAATTAGTATTATCAGCCTCTGATTCCAAAGCGTCACCAGTCGTAGGGTCCATAACTACGCTATTGGGTCCGCCAATTGCTTCAAACGCAAGATTGAATAACTCATCGCTTTCAAGAGTCAATGTTTCAGTGTAAAGTCCAGGCGCAACTTTTATATCGTAGCCAACCGTATCGCTATTATCAGCAGCGGTAGCTACGGCATCAACAGCAGCCTGAATCGTTTTAAAAGGGTCGTGTGATGTTCCCTCTCCCGTAGAAAGACTTTGATTACCATCTACATAAAGTGTATAATCAGAGTCGGCACTAAAAGAAAAGGGGTGAGCACATTCAGTAATTTTCGGGTGTAATTTTGCATGGTGGGTACTTAATTTTTCTGGCATTTTTTTCCTCCTTCCTCCTCTGGCTTGCATCCACTAGGAAGATTTTATTTAACTTAACTTAAAAAAATAAAAAAAAAGGGTAAATAAATTTACCCAGTTGCTATTTGTGCGTACGCGTCTGCTGTGTGGAACTCGGGAGTGACCCACTCATAAAGCTCGACTGGGTAAACTCTTCCACGTTGCATCGGTAGCGCTTTCACTGTTAGTTCCTCTGAAACAACCAACTCACCAGCCTTTTCGTCCTTGCAGCCAATGAAGACTGTTCCTTCAGTGCACCGATTCGACTTCTTCATGAAGTCATCCTTGGTCTTGGCACCTTTGAAGAGGTCAATGACCGTCTTCCAGTAAGGTATCCGCTCAGAATCCATACCATTAAGGTAGTTGATATCAGTCGGATGTCCAAGTATCCAAGAGGGCTCAAAGTCAGTGTCAAGCATACCGATCGCCACCAGAACATCCTGGTAGATATCGTTAGCTTCAGTGCCGCTCCAAGCTCCAGCGTTCGTCGAAGTCGTTATCTTGTTGCCGGAGGGTACAATATCTGCAATCCCATCTAGATTCAATGCAGTTTCTCCATTAACAACTACGTCATCCTCCTTGCGGTGGATATTTCTGGTGCACATGTCAATATTACGCGCCTTCAATTTGGGATCCAATTCCAAATCCTTTTCATGGATATCGAATCCATCAAGAATCTGGTAGATTTCATATTTGGTAGTACCAACTGAAACACCTGAACCACTAGGGACTGTCCCTTTTGCACATATTTTTGCATACGCGCTATCACGAGCATCGTAGGTAGTAACAACATCAATTCCAGCATCAGTTCCAACCTTTCGCACGTCGAGAATTTGTCTCGAAATCATGTTGTCGGAATGCTTCTCAATGTAGTTAGCAACTACTTGCTTCCAAACTTCCACACTATGGTCGGTAATCGAACCTAAAGCGTCTCTAGTTAACATAGTAAAACCTCCACCTGCACACACTTGTGAATATCGGCCGCTGAGTACGTATACAATATTGCGTTCTTCATTGTAAGCGTAGTCGTACTATCAACACTGTCGATAACGTTTAGTTCAGAATCAGCTACAGCACCTCCATTATCAAGAAGAACCATATCCCCAGCTGCAAAATAAGTAGTGTCGGCACAGGTTACTGCCTTAGTGGCTGCAGTACCAGACATCGTTCCGCTAGTGTAGTTAGAGACTTCCACATCTTCCGTTGCTTTGGCAATACTCGTTGCCACAGCTTTTGTTCCACCTTCGTAGATTAGCATCCCGAAATCGTTTCCGATTTTTAGGAAGTGTCCCGAGGTTATGTCAGTGCCGCCGCCTTCTACCATGCAGCGCACCCTCCCGCTTGTCGCGAGTGCAATGGGGTCATAGGTGGCATAAAAACCATCCTTGGTCTTCGTAACCTGACTGTCAAGAGCAATACCGTCGTAACCGGCAGTATTAGATCCATCAATAGCAGATGTCACAGTCCCATCGGCGCTTCGTATAACCATGGCCCCGAATGCTATTTCACTAGCAGCATCACGGTTAATGGTGTCGAAAACATTCACGCCTACTCTGTTTGTCATTTTATTTTTTTATCCTCCTTTTAGTATTTCCCGAACTTATTTTCATATTGTTCGCGGATCAGGGTGTCGCCGTCCTTTTTCGAATCAGCAACCCGTAGCTTTTCAGCTTCTTTATGTTCAGCTTCAAATTTCTTCATGAAGTCTAAACTCGTTTTCAAGTCCTTAAGAGATTTAGAATCAAGCTCAGCTTTCTTCTTAAGTTTAGTCTTAGAAGTAATCTCGTCAATCAGCTTCTTCTTGGCACTGTCAACCACTTCTTTGGCTTCGGTGATAACTGAGTTCCCTAGACTGGAAGGCGTAACGCCACAACCGTCCTTCAGAGAGCATCGCCCCTGGGGAACAATCGCTTCGTGGTCTGGGAAGATGTTCCTCTGCACCGCAGAATATTCCTTTCCATTCCAAGTTCCAACTTCCTCGTCGATATCAGACTGAAAACCAAGCGATACTTCGCGCTTCGTTCCACCCTTGATGTCGGCAATCAATTCCTGACATTTTATCTCAATGTCACCAACTGCACATCCATCCAAATACCGGGGATTTAGAACAAAGCCCAATACTTGATTGGGGGCTGCTATCAATCCGGAATCAGGATGTCCGTCAGTAATCGGTAGATGATCTAAATAACTAATCATCTTCTCGATTTCTTCCTTTGGTTTGTAAACAAATTTCCCGTCATAGTCCTGAACTATCTCCTTTGCAAGAATAACATCGGGAATTACAAGTAATCCGTCATCGTTAACTACAAAAGTAGACTCGTCAAGAACAATATCTATGGCGTCTGTTGAGATAGGCATGGGGTAGCCAACTTCAGCCACTGCACCGATAACTTCTTCTACTCCTTCTGGCACTGGCTCAGTGGGGACTTCCTCTTTTCCTACTCTCAATTCTACTCCTTCGGAGCTTACAATGATACCTTCATCAGCAAGTTCCTCCCAAGTAAATTTTAGTATTTCTGGCATAGTGTTGTCCTCCTATAAGAATATGAAAGGAAATGTTCTTTATTAGTAAAGTAAACATTTACAAGATAAATCGCTTTTTATTCCAAACTGTTGTTTAATATATTATACATTAAAAACATTAATTACTAAACACGCAAAAAAAGAAAATGAGTTACACAACTACAGCAAAAGTTAGGCTGATGCAGGTTAATTTTACAGTAGGTAATATTCCAGATGACAATATAACGGAGTTCATAACAAAAGCAGGAAAATATATCAATGCACTACTAGGAGTAACAACCGATTTATCAGCAACAGAAATAACAGAATGCAATGCAGATGAAGTCGCAAATTTATATTGCGCAGTCCAATGTTGCGATTTCGCTCCAAGCACCTTATTCGCAAACAACTCCGAGTATGCGATGCAACTAGATGCATTCTATGCCAGATTAGCCAAAGCCGAAGATAAGCTGGTAAATATCAAGGGCACGGCTGTCGCACCATCAACACTCTTTAGGCCAATGTCAACATCCTAATAAAAAAAGAAATGGTAAGAGCAGGAATTATTCCAGTTATGTGGGGGGATCCAAAAACAAAAGTACCAAGAAGATTCTCGGTACCGATAGATCGACCATATTTCGGCCACACTCCAGTTAAATCAGATTATTTACGCGTTCATACAATCGTTGTAGCATCAGACGGTTCAGGAGATTACGAAACAATACAAGACGCGTTAAATAACCTTCCGTCAAGTGGGGGTGAAGTTTTCGTCAAAGAAGGAAATTATACGCCAGATAACCCGCCAATTGTTCTCCCAGAAAATTCAACACTCCGGGGAATCGGATACGGGAGTTATATAAAACTTAAAAACAGTTCAGACTGTAACCTGATAGAAAATTCAGGCGCAGCCAATGAACATCTTTTAATCAGAGACTTGCGACTAGATGGGAATAGCTCGAATAACTCATCTGGAAATATAATCAATTTGGATTCAGTCACCCATCCAGATTTACACTTTTTAGAGTTAGATGACGCACCAGTCAACGCAATCAAAATCATAGATTCGACAGACTCCGCTATTTCCAATTGCAAGATAAACACATCAGCAACTGATAGCCTGATTTACCTAGATAACGCAGATTATACTTA
>JAVCDD010000324.1 GCA_030765125.1 Candidatus Hatepunaea meridiana | reverse complement strand
TTATTTGCTCGTTCCTGATCGATCTCCAGTTTCTCCATCAAAGCTTCAACCTGACCATTCTGCACCAGCTTTGCGAACTCCGGTGGTGGAATCCGCATGACAATCCGCTCTACAACCTTGGCATATTGCATCTGGGAGTGCCTCATCGCTTCTGAAAGCTGCGACTGATACTCTTCAGGATTTCCCATAGGAACGATGGTCACACGTATCATCGGACTCAATTGCTTATTGATCGAATCAGCAATTTCTTTACGGACATTACACCTGCGGTCACACAGATCCGACATCTTCTCAATGAGTTGGTGGCGCTCCTTTATCAGCTGAGCTTCTCTATCTCTTTTCTCCTCATAATCGGTTTGCTTAGCTAACAGTTCATCATACAGTTTCTGAAGCTTATCCCGCTCTTGGACTTTACCTTTTACTTCCTGATGTCTGGCAAGAGTCTGATCATATTCCTCCTGCAGAGTCAATATCTGGTTCTCAATCTTCTGACCTGTCTGATCTGAATCCTGTCTGAGACTAGAGATCGCATCCAGCACTGATTGGAGCTGCTGTCGTAATTCTGGTAGGGCAGATTTGAAAGATCGACGCAGCTCTTCGATTTGATTCCGATTGGGACCAGAGAGATTGGAACTTGTAAACGCTGTATCGATTAGCCTTTCCAGATCCTGAAGCCAGGAAGATAACTCGTCTTCAGAATCGGATAAGCCGGTGAGCAGATTCCCAATTGCTTTCTGTTCTTTGGCAACCGCCTGGATCTTCGCTCCCTGCAGGGAGACTTCTTCCGGATTTTCACCAGCCTCGATGTCAAATGCTTTCAACTTTTCGGATACGCCATCGATCTCTGAAATGTCATCCTGCAGTGAAACTGATTGACTCATCATGCTCAAGACAGCAATTGCATTGTCCTCGAGCTCGCGCTTCAATACGGAAAGTTCTTTGGCAATATCGTTCAGATCATCTTCCCGAAATCTATCAACAATATTCAGTTGATCTCTGGGATTGGATGCAGCATTCTCGATATCGTTCTGGCTGTATATTTCAGCATCGAACAGCTGACTCTTCCGAAAATCTATCTGCTTGATATTGCCTGCATCGTCTTTGATTACCGGAGGCTCATCTCCACCTTTCCTTTTAACAGTGTATTTTAAACCGTTAAGCGTCTCAATCTCAAGTGTGACTGCATTAGCGTCACCCAGGTTTGCTGAGATCAGTTTATTCAATTCCCGTGCTTTTACCGGTTCAATCCTAGAATCAGGCGTAAAGCCAAGTGCATAACGAATTAGCTCCAGAACTGTTGTCTTACCAGTACCACGTCCACCGATGAGGCAGTTCAGACGATCATCAAACACTATCTTGCTACCGGTTAGAAAGCCACCTTCAACTTGGATGGATTTTATATTATGAGAAGTTGACATCACATCTCCTGACTAAAGTGTATTCCGGAATCTTCCGAAAGGTTAAAACCATCAAGATTCTCTTCTCCCATCATTTGAATGAAGCGACTGGGACGCATGGATTGCCCACGTGCATTAGATTTGAATCCGGTGATATGAAGGTGCTTCTTCGCCCTTGTCAATGCGACATAGAACACGCGCTTCTCTTCTTCGAGCTGGTTATCCCGTACTGCGAAATAATTTGGAAATTCCCCGTCGACTGCGCCAGCAATGAAAACTATATCGAACTCCAAACCTTTCGCCTGGTGAACTGTAATGATTGGCACGCGGTTATCCGTATCCGCCAGGAAGTCCACATTCTTTGCCAGGGCTGTGAACTTGATGAGCTCACGTAATGAAACTTCCGGATGCAGATTGGAATCGTCTCTAAATGAAAATACCCGTTTCAACTGTTCGAGATTTTCCATCCGGAGCGGTTTATCCGTGTAGAGGTCATCCAACCCAGACTCCGAAATGATAAGACTCAGAAGTTCATTCGGACGAAAATCTGTCATCCTGCCTCGCCAGTCGGTGATCTGGTTTGCAAGCGACCAGAATGGTTTACCATGCTTTTTAACCAGAGCGCGTCGCTTGTTAGCATCCTTTCGAAGTTCCGGTATTAAAGCTAATAATAATTCGACCGTACATGAAACATCATCAGTGGCTTTATGAGTTGGTAAGTGCGAAAGGTTCAAAGATTTTGCCAGATCGATCAATCGATATTGCTTCTGAGGAATAAAACGATGAGCCATATTCAGTGTATCGAACCATTCCATCTCAGGAAACTCAACTCCCAGCCTTGATGCGTGGGCTCTCACCATATCGACGTCGAATGATACATTGTGTCCCACAAGGATTCTTTCTTCACACCACTCAGAAAACCGTTCGAGAACTTCAACCGCATTTTCACCGTGCTTGCTGAGAAAAGCATCACTAAAGCCATGCACACTTTCTGAGTTTCCTACTGGCACTGTGTTGCTTAGATAAGCGTGAAAATCATCTGTAACTTGACCTCGATCAAGTCGCTGTGCAGCTATTTCGATAATTTCATCACGTTCTTTATCCAATCCGGTCGTCTCAACATCGAACACAACTACAGAACCGGATTCAATCGCATCAAGCAAAGCGCCGAAAGGATCACCGTGTTTAAGGGTTCTCGGATTGATCATATCAGTCAAATGAAGACCAACTTTGGCGCCATCACTCAATATCGTATGTTCGGTTACATCGCCAATGCCCTTGGATGGGCGGTGAAGCACCCTCATCAAACTACTGAGGTCATACGGATTGATCAGGATTTTCAAATAAGCCAAAGCATCCTTGATCTCTTGGCGTCGGAAATATTCATACTGTTCCACAGTTACATGCGGGATGTCCAGATTGCCAAGAATACGGGATATTACCGCTCCACGATGATTGGTGCGAGTCAATATGCCAACTCGATTAAATTGGAAATCTGGATCCGATTCGTACTTATCAAAGATGATCTGTGCAATTCGAGTGCCCTCAGATTCCTCATCTTCTTCAATATGTATTTCAATGGGAGAACCATCTTCGATCTCCGGACCGGAAATACAACCTGCCGATTGTTGTGAAAACGAATGAGCGAATGTATTAGCAGCGTTTAACAGGCATCGTGTAAATCGATAATTCTCTTCCAGGTATAAAGCCGTTACCGGTGCGAAATCCTTTTTGAACACCTCGATCAATTTCGCAGGTTGAGAACCGCGCCACTCGTAGATCGTCTGGTCGAAATCACCGATCATAGCTAAATTGCCCGATCGCTGAGCCAGTGCACGAACTACCCGGTATTCCGAAAAGTGAGTATCTTGAACCTCATCAACCTGAACAAGATCGTAACGTCCCATCCATCGTTCACGGATATCTTCATTCTCTTTCAGCATGGCACGGACAAGAACAAGAAGGTCCTGAAAATCCAAAGCATGACGTGCAAGAAGGCATCGCTGATATTCTATTGCAATTGAAGCATTTGCATCCGGCAATCCACCGAACAATTCACCCAACAAACCTCCTGCGGAGATAAGATTCCCACTGGCGTTTGTCTTGGCATTCCCAATTTCGTAATAAATATCCCTTGCCATCCTTGTATCGAAACGACCGATATCCTGAATTAGTTCAATACTGTCGACATCGTCATAAACCACGAAGTCACTTGGAATCCCGATTTCTCGCGACTCGAAACGAAGCATGTTTGCGCATTGTCCGTGAAAGGTCGATATTGTCATCTGTTTGGCATGCTTTGGATGCTTCCTCCTGATGCGTTCAGACATTTCTTTAGCTGCACGATTCGTGAAGGTTAAACAGAGAATTCGATCTGGATCGATGCCATTGGAAACCGCATTGCCGGCACGCTCTGCAAGTGCTAAAGTCTTTCCGGTACCAACCGATGCCATTACAAGAAGACCGTCGTGAATACAATTGATAATCTGTTGTTGGGCTGGGTTCAACATTTTTTCTTTATGATTAGAGTTTTCTTCATCGAAATGAGCAGTTCAATAAATGAAAAGTAATACTATGTTAATATCGTTACTTACTGAAGTTTCGCACCTTTTGTAAACTGTTGTAATCATTGATTTGTTTTCAGTCATGGAAATTGTATTCATGGCATAATCAACAATATATGAATTTCCATTTATATGCATTATGCGGTTTTATTA
>JAVCDD010000208.1 GCA_030765125.1 Candidatus Hatepunaea meridiana | reverse complement strand
TTTTTTGTCATTCCCGCGAAGGCGGGAATCCAGATAACTTATTGTTTCTCCTGGATTCCCGCCTTCGCGGGAATGACAAAAAAGGGTTAATATCCAGAAAAACGGTGGTTTTCGGTCAGACACTATAATAGCAATTAATACCTTGTCATTTAGTTCATATGGTATACAATCAAGCCCACACATTAACAGAATTATGAAAACACAGATCGACCAAATAATATTAAACCTTATACACTTTCTTAGCAAAACTTTCGCGTAGCTTTGTTGTGCTTCTTAACTGATCTACCTGTGCTTGTAATAAAGCATTATCAACCACAAGGCTTTCAAAACCTGGGTCTACATTTTTATCGAGTTCCGAATCTATATAAGCCTCAATAACCACTTTAGATTCGTCTTTTTCACGACTCATTATCTGATTCTTTCTTTAGTAATACTCCATCAAAATATTCTTTTATTAAATGATCTGGTATAGATGCACTCCCCCCATTCCTACGTTGTTTAACAAACACAGTATGCCAAGGGGTGCCTTCTTTATGTGTTAATGCAGATAATTCTAATCCACTCTTCTGCCCATACAATTCTAATACTCTGTCGAGTATGTTCTTATGGCGATCAATAGATTTGTATTTTTTGGGGTTTGCCCCTCTTATAAAATCTTCGCCATGATGTTTATAAGCATTATAAACCGATCTAACAACTGGACCCCAACGCCATGCCTCAACATTTTCATTAATCAAGGGTTTCCCTGATGTTAGTTTTAATGTCCACCCATGCGCAAAATATACAAGTTTAATAACTTGCATAGGTGTTAAACGACCATGACGCTTGTATAAAAAATAATTAGCGATTTCTAATGCATCATATTTGTCTCTTGCCATTTTTCCTCCAGATATTGCACATTTGCACAACTCCCCACTGTGCGAAATATAATATACTAAACTTCATTTTGCAACTCCTTTTACATCGTTGTGCGTTGAAAATATATTTCCTTTTACCATTTTCTCTTTTTTTCTTCCCTTCTCGTATTGTCAATACACTAAACACCTATTGCTACTGCAAAGAATTATTTTGCATGCTAATGTTTTAGCTTAACTTGTAATTTACCCACTACTAATTCTTACATATATTGAATAAAAATCTACCATACAAACTGTATCCCTGCACCTTGCGACCATCCGAGAGGCTGTGTCTGGGTAACTGCAAAGTTTATTACCCAATTGCGAAAATGAAAAAACATACCCCAACCTGCACAGGAAGGATAATCGGATAGAAGGAACCTGAAGCCAAAATGATCGCTAATCAGTTGTTCGACACCAATACTGAAACTGGCGTTGTATCGTTCAGAGAATTCCATCCATAGCTTTATCCTGAGTTTTTCGCCTGCTATCCAGTCAATTCTCGTCCAACCTGTCCTGCCAATATCAACGTGGTTGTCTCTGATTTTACCAACGATCAATCCATCAATCCCAGCAGCAATTGTCACAACCGGCTTTATTTCCCACTCAGTCTTCAGACCTATCCCCGGCGCTGTTGCGGAACCATATTCCGCGATAGATGTTCTATAAATATCAGCAATTATGAAGTGCCGACAATCCTTGACCTTCAAACCAAAGATTGTTGATAACCGATGTTCTCTGTAGATTTCATCGCCAGATGAATACAAATCAAAACCACAGGACATCGCATCTTTGAAATAGAGCGTTTTAATTCGATTTAGAGCAAGCTCCGATAATCCGTATTTCTCGATCTTGGAGAAGCAAACGCATCTGCCTTTAGAATAATTATAACCATTGAACAAGAAATCATCAGATTGGCTAAAAAATCCTTCAAATGCTCCCGATACTGTCATTGGGATTAAAATAGTGAAGAGAATTGCTGATCTGCACCTGTATAAAAAACGCTTTAGCATCATTTTCACTTGACAGCCTGATTATTAGTGTTTACATTACCCTTATGAAAACAATATATCATTTCATCCTTTATACAGCAATAGCTCTCGTCCTGTTTATCGGTTTAATTGAACAAGTATTAGCGCAACAGATAAAATGCGAGGTTGTTTTTCACACTGAACGTCTACCTCTTGAAGAACAGCAATACTTAGATGGTCTTGATTTAAAGCTGGCTCGGACTATTAATGGATATAGTTGGATGAGCGATGGATATAACTATGAACTGCCGGTCAGGATAGAATTGTTTTTTGAGAAGTATTCAATATACGGCGCCTACCATAAGTATGGCGCCGGAGTTATGGTAGCCACTCGCAAAGGAATCCAACTGCGAGATAAACGTTGGGATTTTCGAGTGAATCGAACAGATCATTTGCACATAGGTGATCCGTATGATACCTTTACCGGATTGTTAGAGTTCTATATCTGGATGTGTCTTGGATATGAAGCAGACCGGCTAACTAACATGGGTGGACAACCATTCTATGAGAAAGCCCGCACAACCGCTGAGAAAGCTCTCTTTGAAAACCAGTACTACACAGGTTGGGATCACCGCCGCGAACTGATTGATGATATGATAGAAAGCGAAACTTACAAGAATATCCGCTCGGTGTTATTTCACGTTGAAGCAGGTTTTTATTACATTGGAAAAAATGAACTGAAAAAAGCGCATCCATACTTGGTGAAAGCTGCTGAACAAGCTATGAAAACGAGTCCCAAGCTCATTGAGCTAAAACGCGATGGTCATATTATTCGATTTATTGACCTTGAGAAGTTCGTCAAAGCCCTTGAGTCAGTCGAGGAGTTCGATCTTCTTGACAGGTTAGCCGTGTGGGATTCTGAAAATTCAGATATTTACAAGTAGAAAAGTGGTTTTTAGCTATTTATTTCTTGACAATAGTGGTTTATTATCATAAATTTACGTAGTTCTAAAGGATGCAATGTATCGCAGTGTGAATGTCTGTAGCGTAGGCGTCTCTGCCTGCGAGTAAAATAAAAATTCCCTCGCAGGCAGGGACAACTACGCTACTACAATTTATTCAAGAGAATTAGAGAGGATAAAAAATGAAAATAAAACTTATAAATATCTCATTATTAATAACAGTTCTGTTAGCGCCAACGTCTTTTGTTAATGCCCAGACTATAAAAGACTTCGACGTTGTCGCTGATGGTCGCAATGTGCTTCTCGAATGGACATCCAACGGTGAGAACCAAGTGAATGAATACCGCGTTCAGCGCAGCTTCGATGGTCGGAACTTCTATACTATTAGTGACCTTGAGCCTGTCGGTTCAGGTCATACTTACCAATATATTGATAACGATCTATATAAGAACAAGCTTCGTACTTTCTATTACCGTATTGAAGTATGTCAAAACGGTGGTCGCTCACAATTCAGTTGGATTGAAGAAATAACTTTATCTTTCTCCGGTATTTTACGTACTTGGGGAAGTATAAAAGCGATGTTTCGGTAAGGAGGCTTTGGGCTTTTGGATATTCCTTTCTGCCAAAAGCCTAATGCCTAAAGCCCAATCAGCTATGCAAAATCAATACAACCAATCACATCCTCAAGAGGGAACTATCCCATCACTACCACAACCTCAAGTTGACTACGCCGGTTTCTGGCTGAGATTTGTTGCTTTCTTAATTGACTCGATTATCTTAGGAATTGCATCCATTTTCATTATGTTTATAACCGGTGGTTTCGCATTTTTCTCAGCGATGTCTCTTTCATCTCCCGAAGCAGTTAGCTTTGGAAACGCATTCTTCCCAAGTATCCTGTATTACATCATCCCCTGGTTATACTATGCCTTCCTGGAAAGCTCAACCAAACAAGCCACACTTGGGAAAATGGCACTAGGCATTGTGGTCACAGATATGAACGGCAATCAAATTTCGTTTTTAAGAGCCACCGGCAGGTACTTTGGAAAATTTATTTCCGGTTTTATCCTGGCGATAGGTTATATTATGGCGGGATTTACAGTCAGGAAGCAAGCTTTGCATGATATGATAGCAAGTTGTTTGGTGTTGGTTAAACGGTAAGGGAAATAAGGGGACAGTATACCTATTTTTCTATGGACTGTCGTTATTTTAAAGAGTATTTATAAAAATAGGTATACTGTCCCCTTATTTCCCAGAGGCATCTCACAAACATAACTTCCACATTTACATGAAATATCGAAAAACCCATAATTATTGAAAAGAGGTATCTTTGTTTGAGAGCGTTTCGGAGAATTTTAATAATCTACCTGAATGGAGTCGATGGATTTTATTCGTACCAATTAGTTTGATATGTGGATTTATTATATGTATTATAGCAAAACTAATTATTCTCATAATTTCATATAGTGTAAATCAAGATACAGAAGGGACTTTAATCCTATTGAATCCAAGTTTATTAGATTCGATTTATCTTTTCATACTTACTTGGATCCCTTATATATCTTTTCACACAACGACTAATATTGCAATTTATAGAACTGCTCCAAGAGCAAATCTTACACTATTCTATTTAGTGATTATCTTTCACGGTTTAATATCAATTTTTTATATTGGTATTGCTTTACTTTCATTTTTTACTTTAGAAGACCCGTTATCAGTTATAGACAAATTATGGTTAAAGGATTTTATATCGGAAGTGGCAATTATTGCCATTTCCATTCTAATAATAAAAAAAGATTAGCAAGTTGTTTGGTGTTGGTTAAACGGTAAGGGAAATAAGGGGACAGTATACCTATTTTTCTATGGACTGTCGTTATTTTAAAGAGTATTTATAAAAATAGGTATACTGTCCCCTTATTTCCTTTTTGTTAATTTCAACTCTTATATTCCCCCCATTCATCTCTCAAAACATCCGCTATTTCACCAACTGTACAGTAAGCTTCAACTGCCTCAATTATATGCTCCATTAGAGGATCTGATTCATCATTAGCCGCTTTTCGCAAGCTATCTAAACTTGTTATTACTAAGTCATTATTGCGATTTCGCCTTACTGACTCCAATCGTTCAACCTGTTCTGCTTCCGCTTCAGCAGGTATATGCAGGATTTCCGGTGCATGTTCGTGCTCCTCTGCATATTTGTTTACGCCGATTACTGTCCGCTTCTCTGATTCTATCTCTAACTGGTATTTATAAGCCGAGCGAGCGATAGCATTCTGAAAATAATGCTCTTCTACCGCTGCAACCGCTCCGCCCAACTCATCAATCTTTTCGATCTCTTTCATCGCTTCTTGTTCGAGTTCATCGGTCAGCTTTTCAACATAGTAGCTCCCGCCAAGTGGATCCGGTTCATCAGTAATACTGGATTCATATCCGATTACCTGCTGTGTGCGAAGCGCTAACTTGGCGGATTCCACTGTTGGCAGCCCAAGCGCCTCGTCGCGAGAGTTAGTATGCAGAGATTGCGTTCCGCCTAATACTGCCGCTAGAGCTTCCAATGTTGTGCGGATTACATTAACGTCGGGCTGCTGTGCCGTCAGCGACGAACCGGCAGTCTGAGTATGAAAACGCAGCAACCAGCTCTTCGGGTTTTTAGCTCCAAAGCGGTCACGCATAATCTTGCACCAGAGCCTCCGGGCTGCACGGAATTTGGCAACCTCCTCGAAAAGATTCAGATGCGAATTGAAAAAAAACGATAGCCGCGGACCGAATTCGTCAACGTCAAGACCAGCTTCAGTTGCTGCTTTGACATAAGCAATCCCGTTTGACAACGTAAAAGCAATTTCCTGAAGCGCTGTAGCTCCTGCCTCACGGATGTGATAACCCGAAATGGAAATGGTGTTCCATTTCGGAACGTTGTCCCGGCAATACCGCATTATATCAATCATAAGCCGCAAAGACGGAGCGGGAGGATAGATATATGTGCCACGTGCAATATATTCCTTCAGAAGATCGTTCTGAACCGTTCCTTGCAGTTGATCGGGACTTACGTTTTGTTTCTTTCCAACCACTATGTACATCGCCAGTAGAATAGCTGCGGTGGAATTAATTGTCATAGATGTGGAAACCTCACCCAATGGTATCTTATTAAAAAGACGTTCCATATCATCAAGCGAATCAATTGCCACACCAACTTTACCTACTTCACCGGCAGACAGATGATGATCTGAGTCGTATCCTATCTGCGTAGGCAGATCAAAGGCGACTGAAAGTCCGGTTTGACCTGCTTCCAACAGGCTACGATAACGGAGGTTGCTTTCCGCAGCAGTTGCATAACCGGCATACTGACGCATTGTCCAGAGCCGTTTGCTATACATCTCTGGATAAATCCCCCGTGTAAACGGTGGTTTTCCCGGATGCTCCCTTAGATCAGATTCATTGTGCATGTCAAATTCCTTTAAATAATAGAGTTCAGAGTTCGCACTTTAAGTGTGTTGGATTTAGAATTCACTCTGTTAGTTCGAGAAGGAAAAACAACCTAAAGGTCGAACGCTGAACTCTCTTTTACTGATTACGCTTTATAACGAGCAAAAGCTCGCCTTTTTCAACTATTTTCCCATCGTCTACATATAGTTCACTGACTATTCCATCAATTGGTGATGGTATATCGTTCTCCATCTTCATCGCTTCGATAACTATTACACCTTGACCTTGTTTTACAGTATCTCCTTCAGATACGTTAAGCTTAACTATCAATCCAGGCATTGGAGCTTTTATCTTCTGTAATGCTTCATTGCTTGCTTTCTTTGTACCAATCAAACGATTGATAGCATCGCGACGTTCGTCAGTGACTAAGGCATTATAAGTATATCCTTCTATCTGAACCTGACAGATGTCTTCCAAAGGACTGTATTCTGCTGTATAAATTCTACCATCAATGATTAATGAAACGGATTTATCACCACTTATCTTGTTGTAGTCAACATTCACCTTATGTCCATCAACTGATATCCGACCTGTATTCCAATCGGTTGGTATTTCAACCTCGTAACGTTTGTCTGAAATGTTAACAAAAAGCTTCAAGTTTTACTATCTCCTCAGGTTATTGTATATTGGGCGGAACAGGCGTTCCTACCTGTTAGACGTTCACACAGGCACGGATGTCTATGCTATCATAATGAAATGATACAAATTATAAGTTATAAAGTCAAGAATTGTTGTGTTTTACGAAAAATTTTTTACAACTATGCACTAAAAGTATTGACATTGCCTAAAGTAAACCTTATTTTTAAGCGATTCACAATAATAGAATCGGTTATGCCTTTAGCTCAGCCGGAGTAGCGAAGCTTGCTGCGCGCTCGCAGGCAGATACGCATGCGCCACCGTACGAGAACGCAGAAAGCTTTTCTACTCCGGTATTATTAAGTGGACGCGC
>JAVCDD010000124.1 GCA_030765125.1 Candidatus Hatepunaea meridiana | reverse complement strand
TTTTTTGTCATTCCCGCGAAGGCGGGAATCCAGATAACTTATTGTTTCTCCTGGATTCCCGCCTTCGCGGGAATGACAAAAAAGGGTTAATATCCAGAAAAACGGTGGTTTTCGGTCAGACACTATATAATAAAAATAAATATAATAAATGGGCAATATGAGTTGCATATAACATATATATCGTATATTACATACAGCAACGATAAAACATAGACAACAAAGAGCACATTAACCATAGGAAACACGTAATGCCTTATAAAATAAAAGCATGCCTTCAGTTGCGTAGGTCGGGAAACGCTTAAGTTTTGGGTGAAGACACTCGTTCCATCGCTCCAGAGTGGGAATGCGTAGGGTTATTTGGGGTATAACTAAATGGTAAGATATGCGTTCCCACGCTGGAGCGTGGGAACGAGTTAAAAGAGGGGGTCACTATATAGTTGTAATAGACGGGTAAATTGAAAGATACCACATGGTAAGGATAGGAAACACCGAAATTGGTATTCCTCGCGACGACGTTGACATGTCATTACTTTCGGGAAATTCTATAACATCCCTTAACTTTATTTCAGACATCTTCCGGGATATTACTTCCCCCATCTCTTCTCAAATACACCATATAATACCGGCAGCAAATACAAAGTCAGAATTGTTGATGTAACAAGCCCTCCTACAACAACAGTCGCCAATGGTCGCTGCACTTCAGCGCCGATACCCGTTGCCAGAAGTAACGGAACTAAACCTAAAATTGTCGTGAGAGCTGTCATTAATACCGGTCTGACGCGCAGAATAGCTCCATTAAATATCACTTCGCTTAGAGGTAATCCCTGTCGTCGCAGTTCGCCCCAATAACTGATCATTACTATACCATTCTGAACGGCATTTCCGAATAACGCAATGAATCCTATTGACGCCGGAACGGATAAGTATTGACCTGAAAGGTATAGGGCTACAATACCACCAATTAAAGCAAACGGGATGTTCAGGTAAATTAATACAGCGTGACGCATATTGTTGAATGCTGAGAATAGCAGTATGAAAATAATGAACATCGTCAGAGGAACAATTATTCCCAATCTCGTCATTGCTCGACGTTGATTCTCGAATTGTCCACCAAACTCGATGAAGTAACCGGCTGGAATGTCCAACTTGTCCTTCAAAACAGATTGCATCTCATCGACAACGCTTCCAAGGTCTCGATTTTCAACATTTGCCTGAATGACAATACGACGCTGATTCTTCTCTCGGTTAATCTGAATTGGTCCTAATACTTCACTAATATCAGCCACACTTGAAAGAGGTATAAAACTACCATTTGGAGTATGAATCCTGATATTCCCAATAGCCTCTGTGTCATCTCTAAATCGATCATCAAAACGGACCAATATGCCAAACCTGCGCGTTTGTTGGTATATATGGCTGATAACCTCACCTCCAATACCGATCTCGACAGTCTCCATAATATCATCAACACCAAGTCCATATCTTGCGGCAGCCTCATTGTTTACGTCTATCTGCACCTGTGGTTGTCCAAATGATTGCTCAAGCGAAAGATCAACTATTCCTTCTACGTCATTTAATAGGTTTTTGATCTCCTCACCCTTAGTCCGCAGTACTTCCAGATCTTCACCGAACAGTTTTATTGCAAGTTCAGCTTTAACACCGGATAAAAGCTCATCAAACATGTTTTGTATTGGTTGAGAAACAGCGATCTGAATACCCGGATAAGCTTCCAATGTGGCTCTAATTTCATCAATAAGATCCTGCTTAGTCCATCCTGAATCCCATTTATCAAACGGTTTTAATCCAATCTGAATATGAGCAGTATTAACCGGGTGAGGATGAGATCCCGCTTCAGGTCTGCCAATTAATGTAACGACATACGTGACTTCCTCATATCTCGCCAGCTTTTCCTGTTGGATATTTAGAATACGAGTCATTTCCTTTAGAGAGGTTGAAGGCGCTGCAACTACTTGTACTGAAATCGATCCTTCTTCCAGAGTCGGGATGAATTCTGTTCCCAGATGTGGTATCAGGAGAATGCTACCTGTTAAAGCCAGTAATGCAGGGAATATAACCAGGAATGGTTTAGAGATTACTCTTTTCAGCGTGGCTTGATAACTACTTTTAATTCCTCGTACCAATAAATTATCTTTATTGGAGATTTTGCCTCTAAAGAATATTGATGCCAGAAATGGTATAAGTGTGAAACTGAAAATTAAAGAGCCCATCAACCCGAATGTAATTGTAAATGCCATCGGGCTGAACATCTTGCCCTCGATACCTTCCAGTGTAAACAATGGAAGGAAAACTATGATGATAATCATAATCGCAAAAGCAATCGGTCTGGCTACCTCTCGTCCTGCAACAAGAATTACTTCCTTAAGAGGTTTTTGCCCATTTGACTCGGATAGATGTCGCCAGATATTTTCGACCATAACCACAGATCCATCCACTATCATACCAATTGCAATTGTCAACCCTCCAAGTGACATCAGGTTTGCAGAAATGCCTGTCCGGTTCATTAAAAGGAAGGCAATCAACATCGACATCGGCAGTGAAGCCGTGACAACCAGAGCGCTACGCACATCTCCCAGGAATAGAAAAAGTACAAATATCACCAGAATGGCGCCTATTAGTAGTGCACTTTTTACTGTCCCGGTTGCTTTGGAAACGAGGTCTGCCTGTTCGTAAAAAGGAACAAGTTGTACACCTTGTGGGATAGACCCTTTGATTTCATCGATCTTGGTATAGAGATTTTCTATGACGTTGCTTGTGTTTTCTCCAAAGAGTTTTAGAACTATACCGATAACAACCTCGCCAACTCCATCTTTCAGGACAACTCCACGCCGTATTTCCGGACCGATGTTTATATTTGCGACATCGCTTAATCGAACTACGACACCGTTGACTTCTTTGACCTTAATTTGTGATAGCTGTTCTGTGTTTTCGAGCAGCCCCAAGCCTCTTACGAGGTATTCTTCTCTCCCTCTGATAATGAATTGTCCACCAACGTTTCTGTTGTTTTCCTGAATTGCTTCAACTACCTCCTCAAGATGGATATCGTATGCCATCAGTTTATAAGGATCCACCTTGACTTGAAACTGGAGTACGTTTCCACCCATAGACAGCACATCAGTGACTCCCGGGACAGTTCTGATCTGGTATTTAACAACCCAGTCGTTCAGAGTCCTCAGATAAATGTTTAATGGTTGTCCCTCGGTATCCACTGTTGAATCTGCAGTTAGGTAATACATAAATACCTGTCCAAGTCCGGTAGAAATAGGACCCAATCCGGGTGGCTCATGCATTTCAGGAAGATCCGCCATTGCACTGTTTAATCGCTCTGAGACCAGTTGGCGTGCAAAATAAATATCGGTTTCATCCTTGAAATAGACATATATTACCGCCATTCCAAACGCTGAAGTAGAACGAATGTCTGTGATATCAGGCAAACCGTTCATTGCTGTTTCGATTGGATAGGTTATCAGTCTTTCCACTTCCTCAGGCGCCATTCCGTGAGCCTCGGCAAATACAGGCACCATAACGGGTGAAATGTCCGGAAAAGCATCAACCGGGAGTTGGCGATAGGATATAAAACCTGCTCCTATCACAACAAGAAGGAATAACCCCAAAAGCAACCGCTTGCTGATGGAGAATTCAATAAGTTTATTCAACATAATTTAATCCTTTAGTGTGAGCAACCGCTGCTGAACTCACTCTTGTCAGCTTCGGATTTTATGGCAAATGCTCCCTTAGTGACTACTCGCTCACCTGTTGAAACACCCGATGTTATTTGTATCCATCCTCCAACGCTTGCACCTGTTTCAACCTCTCTGAGTAAAAATTCTCCCTCTTCCGCTTCGACAAACAGGGCGTTATCTCCATGTTCATCTTTGAATACAGCATCGAGTGGAACTGCCAGCACTTGGTGTCCCTCGTTTACAAACGAGAGGCGGACAGTGACGAAAGCTCCTGGACGTAGCTTGCCTGATGGATTATCAACAGTCACGAAAGCGGTTAGAGTTCGAGTTTCATGTTCGATACAATCTCCAAGGCGATCTATTACACCTTTCAATTCATTATGATGACCATTCTGGGAAATAATGGCAACCTCAATTCCTTTCGAGACATCCTCGATACGTTGTTCAGGAATGTCAACGTGGACACGAAGTTTTTTCAAATTAACGATATGAAATAGATCCGATTCAGGCGTGACTTGCTTTCCGATGCGAGCATCGCGACTGATGATATTGCCTGAGACCGGGCTGCGAAGAGTCACCCTTCCCCCTGTGTGTGGGTTAGATTCCAGCATTTTAATATCCTCCTCATTGAAACCGTAGGCGTGCAGTGTTCTCTCGGTGGCTGACACTGCGCTGGAACCAGCAGAAAAACGCGCTTGCAGCTCAAGCTGTTCTTTCTGAGCCCCTATCCCTTCAGAGACAAGGATTTTATGACGCTCCAGGTCACCCTTGACAAATTCCAATTCAGCCGAAGCAGTTACAAATGCAGCTTCCGCTTCACCAACAGTGGGTGACTCAATTACGCAGAGTGGTTTCCCCTTAGAAACGCGGTCGCCAACATCGACAAAGATTTCCTTGATGCGTCCCTCTACAAGACTGCCGACGAATCCCTCGCCTTTGGGGTGTGGTAAAACCGTCCCAGGTAACTCCAAAGTTGACGAGAGCTTACGTGGTTTCAACGTTTCCACCACTATACCAGCCTCCTTAAGAGCCTGTGGTGAAAGGTGTATTCCCGTTTCTTCTTCGTGTTCACCATCCTCACCTTCGTGGTCGTGTCCCTCATGACCTTTTTCTGTGTTTTCACTCACCTCTTCTTCATGTCCGTGTCCTTCATGACCATCTTCTGTGCTTTTACTCACCTCTTCGTGTCCGTGTCCTTCGTGACTATCTTCATCAATTACCTGGCTGATCTTAGCATCAGGTGAACCTGTCGATTTTTCACTGCATCCCGTCATGGTCAGAAACAGACCAGCTCCGATTAGCAAAACGAGAAGCAATATATCTCTGATTTTCATTTCATTGTCCTTTATTTAGAATATTCCGGAGTTCATCGTTACCGATGACTGAACGACCTGTTAAACGGTCGATTTCCGATGTTACATCGACGAGAGCAGCTTTGATTTCCAAATGTTCAAGCTTAACATCGAGCAGTGTACGTTGTGAGTCGATCACTTCCAGGGAGGAAGCTTCACCCATTTTGTAACTTTTCATCGCTAACTCGTAAGTTTCTTCAGCGAGAGGATGTATCTGCTCATTATAAAGCTCTAATTTGTCCCATAACGCCTGTTGAGATTGGATTAATGCGACTGCTGTGGTTTGTTGTTGGAGGCGCAGGTTTTCCAGATTTGCTTCAGCTGCTCTATGATTAGCTCTGGAAGCCTGTATCTCACCACGTCCACTCAACCAAAACCAGATTGGGAGTGAAATCCCAAATTCAACTCCCCAAAATTCCGGATCGGTTTCAGAAGGAACATTTTGCTTAAAGTAAGAAAATTCCAAATCCGGCAACCAGCTAAAGATTGCAGCTTTCGTTTCAACATTAGCGAGGTTCGATTGTAGTTGAGCTGATTTAAGTTCATAAGATTCGTCCGGGTTGAATATGTCTTCTAATGGTGAATTGAATATTAATGGTGGATTCAAGACAATTCCCACCGTATCAATCCCAGTCAAGCTTTGAAACTTACCCCATACTGCCTTTCGCTCTTTTCTTACAGCATTTCGGTTCGTTGTCGCTTGCAAAGCTTCAACCCGAGCACGCCTTTCTTCAAGTGGAGCAGATTCACCAAGTTCCACCAGTCGCTTGAGTTGTCGCGCATATTTATTCGCTACATCTGCATTTTCTTCGAGTATCTTCAATTGCTGGTCTATCACCCAAGCCTGAACGTAGGCATTCCGAACCTCTCGTTCCAGATCCAGCATTTGAGTCAGCGCATTAATTCGAGCCTTGTCAACCGCAATGCCGACAGCTCTGGCGCGCCAGACATACTTCAGTGGGAACTCAAACTCCTGCGATAGACTCAATGTTCGAGCCTCGTGGGCGTCAATAGCCTCACCGTCAGGCACACCAACATATTCCAGAGCAATAGAAACAGGATCAGGCGATAGCTCGGTTAACCTCTGTCCCAAAGCTTGATTATAACCTGCACGAGCAACTGTCACAGATGGATGGACAGAGAAAGCGCTATTCAAAGCCTGCACGACTGTTATAGTTTCTGCTTTGCCAGACTGACAGAGGATGCCTGAAAACACCAGTATAATACCGGCGATTAATTTCGACATAAGTTAGCCTCTTATAATTAACAGTTCGCTGTGGATTCAAACAGAGTTACATTCAAACGGTGTTTAAAGTTCAGCCTTCAGGCTGTAAAACCTTACGAACACGCTGAAGTGTGGACTCTAAACTTATTATATGATTGCAACTTAGTATCAGAATACACAACGGTCTGAAGTGATTTGATATCGTATTTATTAAAATTGGTGATTTCGTCTGATTCTATCAGACGAATCATAGAAAAGGAGGTAGAGGTCAAGCCTCAGGAGGATGGTCGATGGGTTTTGGGATTATACTTTCAGGCATCGGATCTTTGGTCAACCGAACGGTGGAAGTTACAACAAGATTCTCATTTTGAAACTGCGAGAAACCAAGAGATTTTTCCAGCACATGGATTACACACGGGCAAGATGCGTCACATCCATCTGAATGATGTGAAGTTTGAGTCTCTGTTGATACGGGAACAGATTTGTCTTTTCCATGTGTATCAATAACCAATGGTTGTATGTCGTGGATCTGGATCAATACAAACACAATGACAAGCGTGATCCCGACAATATTATTTATATGTTTCAAACGTCTCATTAGAAGGTTATACGAGGATTTCTCGGATTTGTTCCTTCTCAAGCTAATTCATATTTAGTGTCTGACCGAAAACCCCCTCTTTGTTATTCCCGCGAACTCGGGAATCCAGATAACCTATTGTTTCTCCTGGATTCCCGCCTTCGCGGGAATGACAAAAAGAGGTTCATATCCAGAAAATCGAG
>JAVCDD010000223.1 GCA_030765125.1 Candidatus Hatepunaea meridiana | reverse complement strand
CTGAAGTTAGATGCTCAAGGTGTCGATTACCGGATGAAGGATAATTCATTTACTTGGGCGGAAGACATTGATGCCATTAACAGGATTGCCTTTTCGCTTACCGGCAGGCAAATCCAAGAGCGGATTAATTACTGGATGGGACGTTTATTTAAATTCGACAAAGGCAAGTATTCAACCTGTCCTCGACCAATTCATCATGACTGGTACAGGCTCTTGGACAGTGGTTTAGATCTTATTACTAAAGAACTTTATATCAAGAGAGCTGCATAGCAAAACGAGAATTTTTCTCTCTTTTTCAGAGGGTAATAACATACATTGATAAAAAGCTCGACGAGCTAAGAACTACTTTGGATGCATTGAAAGAAGATATAGGATTTTCATTTTCGCAACCTCAATTTGAGAGAGATGAAAAAGGAGAACTTGTTGAGAATTGAAATTTATTTATTATTAAGCGCGTGAAATGATACTTTAATGTGTTTCAATATTAGAAAGGTTAAGAAATGAAGCGGAAAAAGAATAACATATCGGTAAAACGAGGGTTTGTGAACGCAAGCGACCACACAGGTTGTCCCGAATGGAGCAGTAAGCTGCCTCACTTGACGAGTTTGTCTCATGATGATCCTGAACGCATCGAGTGGGAACAGCACGCTGAAGATTGTCGGGAATGCAAGGTGGTTCTTCAGCAGGAACTCGATCTGGTTCGATCCCTGACTGTAATACATGACCCATCTCCAGCGCGGATTTCATACTCAGTAATGCGTAAGATTCGCCAGCGGAAGGAAACCTCGATCAAGGTTCGACCTCGCGAAGTGTCGTGGGGATTGGCGGGGAGTCTTGCCGGAGTGTTGCTCGGTATCTGGCTTGCCGGTGTTGTTCCAAATGGTTCAACAATCGCGGCAACTAATAGCTCTACTGAGGAATTCGTCGCATTTGAGGATACAATCGATCAGTTAATCTGGGAAATGAGCAGTATATCGGATAATGATGTCAGTGAGGTGATAAAATGAACAAAACCCGCTGGCTGGCGCTTTTACTGCTTGCATCCTGGACACTGAACGTGGCGATCGTGGTTGCATACTTCCTGAAAACAAGCTATCCACCGGGCGTCCAGTTTACGGATACTCCGGGATTGGTTAAAAGAGTTCCGCCGATGCCCGGTATTCCAAAAAGGATGAAGGCGGAATTCCATGCTGAAGCCAAACCGATGCATATCAAGTATGCTCGTTTAATAGGTGAACTGTCCTTGATTCTGGAAGCAGACGAATTAGATACGGCTCAACTGTACGCACTTGGCGACTCACTGATTGCAGTGCGCAGCGAATTGCAACGCAAGCTGATTAAGCATCTTGGTTGTCTGCAGCAAGAACTCCCTCCGGAAGGACGACGTCGCCTGTCGCGGCACATATTCAAGATGATGGATGGTCATATGCCTGACTGCAAACCCGGGTTCAATATGGACAAACGACATAAACCGTTTCACCGCTTTAGACCTGATTCAATTAAAAACTAATAAAACATACAACTCAAGGAGAAAGAAATGAACAGGAAACACATTGCAGCTATCGTTTTAACGGTACTACTTACAGCCGGCTTTGCTCTCGCACAACAGGCAGGACCAGGTCCCCGCGGTATGGGACAGGGATGGCAGATGGATAAACCGTCTGGTCCGCCGATGGGACCTCGCGGGGACTGTATGCCAATGATGAATCTGACCGACGAACAACGCAGTAATATTCAGAAACTAAGACTAGAACACCAGCGTTCAATGGTCGAGATGAAGTCGGAAACCGCTAATTATCACAGTAAGTTGAAGCTTCTGATTGCCGGTGATAAGTACAGCGAAAAGGCTGTCAAAGATTTAGCTGGTAAAATTGGAGATGCAAAGAAGAAGCATATACAACTTAAAGCAGATCATCTGCGGAAAGTCCGCAACCTGCTGGACGATGATCAGAAAATCAGATTTGATCAGAAAGTCCTATCCGGTGGTTTCGATTTTGGTGGGCATCCTGGTCCCGGTCATGGAATGAAATCAGGTATGGACTGCTCGAAGCGCCATAAAAAGCATCCCAAAATGCACAAAGGCAGGGGAATGCCGCAATAATTTTAAATCTAATTGTTATATTGCTGTATTGCTGAATAACAATATAGCAATATAACAATACAGCAATAAAACAATACTATGGATCATAATTACCTTAAGTCAATCCTTCAAGACCAGATTGATGCACACCAACACTTGATGTCGCAATCAACCGATGTGATATTGAAGATAGCGGAAACCATTGCAAATGCAATCCGTAACGGTCAAAAAGTTCTCCTCTTCGGCAACGGAGGGTCAGCCGCTGATGCACAGCATGTTGCTGCTGAATTAGTCGGCAGGTTTGCCAGAGAACGTAACGCCTGGCCCGCTATTTCATTAACAACCGATACTTCTATTCTAACTGCAATCGGCAACGACTATGGCTTTGAGAATGTCTTTTCCCGCCAGGTTGAAGCTCTTGCCGGTGAAGGCGATATTGTCGTCGGTATCTCAACCAGCGGGAAATCACCGAATGTTTTAAAAGGTATTGAAGCCGGGAAGAAGGTTAATGCTGTTATCATAGGATTTACAGGTGGGTCTGGTGGTGTGATGTCGGAATTGTGCGATATTTGTTTCGTCGCACCGGCTGAAAATACGGCGCGTATACAGGAGCTGCATATTGCAGTTTGGCATGCTGTTTGTGAATTGGTTGAAATGGAATTGTGAAATATGGGGACAGGATACCTATTTTTATAAGTGTTTTAGAATGACCGACAGTCAATAGAAAAATAGGTATACTGTCCCCATATTTCCCGTTGCGGGAATGACAAAAGGGGGGCTTTTCGATCAGGCACTACTTATAAACATCCTGAGCTTCACCAGCCTTAAAAACAGCCATCTTTGTAAAAGACGGTCCAATCAATTGCACGACAAACGTAGTAGCCGTGATCGTATTAATAATGAGATTTCCGAAGGCTGCTCCCTCCGGTCCATGAGCTGCAAAATCTGATGAAGCGGCTATCGCTAAACCTATCGCTACGCCTGCTTGCGAAAAAAGCGCCAATCCTAAATACTTCCTGACAGTATCCGGAGCATTCGATATGCGCGCTCCCAGATACGAACCTCCAAACTTGCCAATCGCACGCGCAACAATATACACAATACCAAGAAGCCCCATTATTGGCAGCAACTTCACATCAAGTCTTGAGCCAACAAGTGCAAAGAAAAGGATATAAACTGGCGGTGTGAAGCCGGTAATAATCTCGTTTAACCGACGTGTATCGCGCGGTACAAGGTTTCCTACCATTAAACCGATAACCATATTGGTCATAATCAGGGATAAATGAAACTGCTGCGCTAAACCGCATCCGGCAAAAACAATTGCCAACGTAACGGACAACCGTTCACCAGGCAGCTTGAAATATTGCAGCAACCGACTGAATATATATCCGAGTATAATCCCCAGAACTATGCTGCCTCCTAATTCTCTGACCGGTTCTAACAAGGATACAAGCAAACCAACGTCAACTTCCGGCTGATACAGCATCTTAGCGAATGATGATGCTATACCATATATAATAAGCGCTATACCATCGTCAATACCAACCACCGCATAAACCATCGTCGTGAAAGGACCTCTGCATCGATATTCCTCAAGGACGTCCACGGTGGCAGCCGGCGCTGTAGCACAAGCAAGCGCACCGAATATCAATCCCACGTATACTTTACCGGTCAACAACCAAATAGCTACCGCAACCAACAGGAATGCAGAGAAGGCTTCCAAAAAAGATATTATCAGAATGCTTTTGCCCATTTTCTTAAGCTGGGATAACTGGAGCTGTGTGCCAATAGTATAACCGATCAAACCCAGGGCGATACTGGTCACAGCCGTGAGTGTCTCAGGTTGAATCCAGTCCAGAACCGATTTCCCGAGCAGAACGCCCATCAGGATATAACCGACAACCTGAGGGATTTTTATTAGCCTAAGAAGCCGAGCACCAACCTGACCGAGTAGTAATGTTAGTCCTATTAGTAGCAGTAAGTCCATATATATTAAATATATTGCTTCATTGTTAATTGCTAAATTGTTTGATTGTTTAATTGTTAACATGTAACCCGGTTTCACCGAAACCGGGGGTAGCAATCTCCCCGCTGTCAACCCGCCGCGGTTGACAGCATTGTCGGGAGTATTGCTGTCAGGTGCGGCGACCTGACAGCGGATCGGTTTTCAAGTTCAGAGTTCAAGCTTCAGCTTGCGAGACTTTCGGGAAAGGTATCCCGAAGTTTCGGGATGAACTCTAAGCTCTTTTTCATATCCAGGTCTTCCCATTAAAGCATAAGCAACCCGCTTACCTGCTTCGACTCCGGGTTGATCAAGCGGATTGACGTTGTAAAAACCACCTGCATATAAAGTTGCCGCTTCAAATAGATACATAAACGCTCCAACGTGTTCTGCATCGATTTCATCAAATTCCAACATCATATTCGGTCTACCAGCGCTGGTTAGAGCATAAGCAGTTGCGCGGCGTTCGGCATTTAACAATTGACTTAAATAAGATCCCTGCAAATAATCAACAGTCTGATCCTTAATATCGGTTCCTGGTATTTCAACATTACGATTAAACGACCTCGTGCCCATAAAGAGAAAAACCTTATCTGCCGGTCCTTCAACGTAAAGTTGTACCTGGGAATGCTGATCGGTAGCGCCGATGGCTTTTATCGGTGTTGGTCCGGTATAGATTTCTTTCCCATCGGTTGAATATCTCTTACCCAATGATTCAGCCCACAGTTGCCGCAACCAATCGGCAAGCGGATACAGACGGTTGGAATAAGCGAAAAACACGTGTATCGGGCGATTCAAAGTTGACTGAGATAAATAGAGCATCCCTGCAAGCAATGCTGCCGGATTGTCTTCAAGTCTGTCATTGAAACAAGCGTCTTTCATCCCAGCGGCTCCTCGACAGAGTGATCGGACATCAATTCCTGTCATAGCTGCAGGCAGCAATCCAACCGTTGTCAATACAGAGAATCTTCCTCCTACACCTGGATTTATCGCAAAGGATTGAATCCTTTCACGATTGCAGAATTCACGAAGGAATCCGCGTTCGGGATCTGTTGTTATAACCAGATGCCTGCGCCAATCGTCTCCTAACTTCTTCTTTAGTAGATCAACAATTATTAGAAACTGCGCAGCAGTTTCAGCCGTACCGCCTGATTTGGATACTACATTGAAAAGCGTTTCTGAGGGATCAATAACGTCTAACAGATCACCGATTAGATCCGGATCTATGTTGTCAGGACAAAAGAAACGGCAGCCTTTGCGTCTATCATCCGGCAGCAGGTTGTGCTGTAAGTGATTAAGGGCATTATGAAGAGCTATCGGTCCTAAGGCTGACCCGCCAATACCGGAGAGCACGAAGTTCTTGAAACGATCACGATTGTTTTCAGCGAATGCTTCAACGTTTGATATGGTCGCTTCATCGAACGGCAGATCCCAGACAGGCATATCACCAGCTTTATGTCGAGCCATCAAATCGACTCTGGTATCGGCGAATATATCGCGTAATCCATCTAACATTGCAGGACTAATACCATTTCCGACGCCGATGGCGTCTTCAAACATTGCCGTGTAATCTAAAGTTAATCCCATATTATCCTATAGTTACTGAGTTTTCAAGTTTGCAGGTTTAATGCGTTACTGTCAGGTGGGGCACCTGACAGTACTCTTGTAACTTGTAACTTTCTAACTTTCTAACTTGCCAACTTTTCCCTAAATGAAAACAATCCAAACACCCCACCTGTATGTAAAAACAGTGTTGTTCCTTCCAATTCACCTTTAAGCAATTCGCTCTTCAATCCTAATACTGCCTTTCCGGTATAGACAGGATCAACAACAATACCCTCATTCTGCGCAACCTCCTTGATTACATCGAGCACGTCCTTATTTGCCTTGGCATAGCCTTCTCCAATATAGCCGTCAATAACCTTGATCATACTCTTTGAGACACAGATATTTAGATTGAATTTGTCAATCATACTGTTTACGATTCCTAAAATAATCCCGGCGGTTTCATCTTTGTCGTAACATACTGAAACGGATACTATTTCAACGTCCCAATTCTCAAGGAGTGCGCCTGCCAATAATCCAGCATGAGTTCCACCTGAGCCTGTTGCGCATACAATCCGATTTGGCTTTAAGCGAAGATCATAACATTGTTTGCGGATTTCACGTAGCGCTTCCACATAACCCCAGGCACCGATCCCGTTAGAGCCACCTTCCGGAATGACATAAGCTTTTCCACCGTTCGATTTGACTTCTGTTGCAAGTTTATTAAATATACCGGTTAGATCGCTGTAGTATTGCTCATTAGAAACAAAATGCAATTCAGCGCCTGCAAGATGATTGAGCAGTAGATTACCTTCCATTTCGGCAGGGGAACTGCTTCGAAGTATGAGAATGCACTTGAAGCCGATTTGAGCGCAAGCAAAAGCCGTGGCGCGACAGTGATTCGACTGAATGCCCCCGCAGGTGATGATTGTATCGGCTTTTTCAGCTTGTGCATCTGCCAGAAGATACTCAAGTTTACGTACTTTATTACCTGTCAATACAGAACCGGTCATATCATCTCGTTTGATCCATAAGTCACCATTCCATTTATCAGAAATACGATTCAACCTGTGGATCGGGGTTGGTGTATGAGCTAAGTTTAAAGGTGTATTTATAATAGTAGTTTTCATTTTTAATGATTTCTTATTTCAAATTATTGAATCTTTAAATATATATATATAGCTAATTGGAATCAACCAATTTGTCTACTTCAATCTTGATTTAGAACTTCATTCAGTTTATATTATGAACTGACTCCTGAGTAACGAAGCTTGCTTCGTTGAAATAGTGGAACATTACCTATTTTATCAATAGTCTGTAATTTTTCAAAGACATAAGCAAAAATTGGGATACAGTCCCCAGATTTCCACCGCTTTTACTTGTAAATTGAACTTTATTACCATATTATTAATAGCAATAGGTCTGGCAATGGATTCCTTTGCAGTATCCATCACCAGTGGAGTTATCATTAGACGACCAAGGTTCTTTGATGCAATCACTATTGCGCTGTTCTTTGGCTCATTCCAGGCTGGAATGCCTATATTAGGATGGCTGGCAGGGATCAAGTTCAGTGCCTTAATCTGTGAAATAGACCACTGGATTGCATTCACTTTATTAACCGTTATCGGCGTCAAGATGATAATTGACTCCATCAATAAAGAAAAGCATAAAAAGCGTTTTAATCCACTGAATATTTTAGTATTATTAACACTCGCCCTTGCTACAAGTCTTGATGCTGCCGCAGTTGGACTGAGTATTTCCTTTATGGATCAACCTATACTTATACCAGCCCTTATAATTGGAACAGTTACATTTGTTATATCATTCTTGGGTGTTTTCATTGGAAACAAGGTCGGTATTCTGTTTGGGAGGAAGGTCGAATTTTTCGGTGGAACGCTATTGATCGGAATTGGAATCAGGATATTAACTGTGCATTTACAAGCCTAATCCTGATGAACTGGAACAAAAGGATTACAGGGATATTCAGGATAGACAGGATTATATTTAATTCACAAGTCGCGCGCGACTCAACAAAATATTAGAAATAGTAGAAGCGACACGCTTGTCGCTTGAACTTTCGTATTTCAAAGACATTGCGTAAGCGACAAGAGTGTCGCTTCTACTATTTCTAAAGGGAATATAAATGAAAGAAAATATTTTACCAAAGCCCGAACCGGGCAAGGATGGCTTTCTTCTGAAAGTCGGATTGGCAGAAATGCTCAAAGGGGGAGTTATAATGGACGTGACCAACGCCGAGCAGGCTAAGATCGCCGAAGATGCTGGCGCTGTGGCTGTTATGGCGCTTGAGCGAGTCCCCGCTGATATTCGCAAGGAAGGCGGAGTGGCGCGTATGTCTTCCATTCAAATATTAGAAGAGATTATGCGTACCGTATCAATTCCGGTAATGGCAAAGATACGTATCGGTCACTTCGTAGAAGCTGAGGTTCTACAGGAACTTGGCGTTGATTTTATTGACGAATCAGAAGTATTGACTCCCGCTGATGAGGCAAATCACGTATATAAACACGATTTCCGCGTACCATTCGTTTGCGGCTGCACCTGTCTGGATGAAGCATTGCGCCGTATAGGTGAGGGCGCTGCTATGATCCGCACAAAAGGTGAAGCTGGAACAGGCAATGTAGTTGAAGCCGTCCGTCATATGCGACAGGTAACAAGCGAAATAAAAAAACTGCCCCTTATGCGAAAAGATGAGTTAATGGCTGAAGCCAAACGGATGGGAGCACCTTATGAGATAGTTGTGCAGGTTTCTGAAACTGGAAAACTACCTGTACCAAACTTTGCAGCCGGTGGTATAGCTACTCCAGCGGATGCGGCTTTAATGATGAAACTGGGCGCAGAAACCGTCTTTGTGGGATCGGGTATATTCAAATCATCGGATCCTGAAAACCGCGCCCGCGCTATCGTTCACGCCACTACTAACTACCAGGATGCGGCTGAAGTACTAAATGCCAGTCGTAAGTTGGGTGAAGCTATGCCTGGACTTGAAATCGCTCAAATACCGGAAGGTGAACTGTTGCAGCATCGAGGCTGGTAATGCGAATTGGTGTCTTAGCAGTACAGGGTTCATTCAGCCTGCACGCGCGGATAATAAATAAATTAGACATCGAAACGGTTGAAGTGCGCCGCACCTCCGATCTCGATAATCTGAACGGGATTATCATTCCCGGCGGCGAATCAACGACTTTTCAGATCATACTGGATGCAAGCGATCTTGGCAGCGAATTGCGAAGAGAGTTGCGTGCGGGATTGCCTGCTTGGGGTACTTGTGCCGGAGCTATAATGTTAGGTCACAGCGAAGGAAATCCACCAGGTTGGGGACTGATTGATATAGAAGTATTCCGCAATGATTATGGCAGGCAGGTGGACTCATTCGTTGCTCCGTTACGAATCAAGGGATTTACTGAGAAGTTTGATGGTGTATTCATCCGGGCTCCTCGTTTCCGTAATCCTGGACGCGGTGTAGAAATATTAGCGGAATATAACGGCTTACCCGTTATGGCAAGACAAGGAAATTTACTTATAACCTCTTTTCATCCTGAATTAACTTCCGATTTGCATGTTCACCGGTATTTTATTAGTGAATTATGTACAAGATTAAATAAGGATCATTTAAAATCAGCCTGAAACACCTTAATAATGATAATGTGATTCGTATCATTTAGAAAAGGAAGAGCAGATACTCCAATTCGATATCTTATAATAACATTGTAGGAACCAATTAAAGTCTTTCCCGTATAACTATTATTATCAGGAAACGCCATATATCAGGCAATTCAACAAAGAATGAAAAATCAGTAGAAGCGACACTCTTGTCGCTTGCATCGCTTACAAAAGTTGTAGTAAATCTAACACTCAAGCGACAAGAGTGTCGCTTCTACTGATTTTTAAAGGGAACAAATAACGTGGCGGACAGGAATGTCCGCCATCCCCAAAGATCGACACCATTGATCGTTACTATACAACTAAAACAACTCACCAAAATCCGGAGGAATTCCTATGTTAAGTCACAAAGAAATGAAAGAATTAGCTTCACACATGCTGAAGGATTCACATTACGTTAGTCTCTATCTTGACGTTGACCCAACGAATAATCCCAAAAAAGATGAGTTACTATTACATTTCAAGAATCTTTCCAAGGACGCTTTTGAAAAGCTTAAGGTAGAGGAACAGCATAGCATTCAGATTGATATTGACAATATTGAAGATTATTTAATTCACCATCCAAAAGACATGAAACGAGGCATTGCCATTTTCAGTAGTCAGTCTGATGATTTCTGGAGAGTCTATCATACTGCAATGCCCTTTACCAATCAATTAGTTATTGAACACGATCCGTATATAAAACCGTTAGCGGCAATGACCGATATATATTCGCGATACCTGATAATTGTTGTGCGTAATAAGCGCGCCAGAATACTTATGGCTGATATGGGACAAATTGAGGAATTATTCATAATTGAAATTCCTGTTCCTGAACTGGATTCCGGTAGAGACGGCAGTACCGGGGATATGGCGGAGATACGCGCTCAACGGCAAAAAGATCAGGTAAGAAAAAGACTATACAAAGAACTAATCTCAGTTATTGAAAAGATGCGCCGCGATGAAGATATTCACCGTATTCTCCTGATTGGAACCGATTCGCATCGTGGTCGTTTTAAGGATGCATTGCCGAATGAATTAAGAGAAAGAGTAGTTGGCGAATTTGCCGTCGAATATAATGCCAGTCCAAATGAGATACTGAAGCTCAGTATGCCAATTATGAAGGATGTCGAGTATAAGTTTGAGCGTAAGGCACTGGATGAGTTGTTCAATACCGGTGGAGGTGGTGCCGGCGCTGTTCTGGGTCTGTCGGACGTTCTCGATGCACTTCAACAGGGCAACGTTCATAAGCTCTATGTTATGTCGAATATGGTTGAGCCGGGTATGGTCTGCAATAACTGCGGCGCAGTAACAACCCTAAGGGAAACACCCTGTCCTTACTGCGGTGGTGAAATGCGAAAAGTTACCTATATGCTTGATCTGGCAATACAAAAAGCAATGGACCAAGGTGCGCGTATTGATATGCTGGAGGAAGCGCCTCGGTTAGTTAAAACTGGAGGGATTGGGGCAAAATTGAGATATTGACAGATCCGGTGTATTAATTACCGAATCAGTACCCTGAGTATTGTGAAAACCACAACTTATAAGTTGCGTCAGGTGTTAATACCTGACGCAACTTCACTTCATCACTTCACAAGCATAACCTTAGTACACCACCCTGTAGCTTCCAGCTTCCATCCTGATAATGTGAACACTCGATGTCTCGTTACGACCATTTAAGACCGCCGAGTAACTGCCTTATACACAGTCAAATTTAATCCGATTAAGTTAGTGAAAACGATTATGTTATCAATCCATCGTAGTTATTGAGATACGTGTATCGAAAACTTCAATATTCTTTTTCGCTTTCTTGAGACCACGGGTTTTTGTGGTGATTTCGGTTAGGGTTTCTACCAGGATTTCATATTCCTCTCCATCAATGATCTTTGATTTCAAATTTAGGTGAGGGAATTGCTCTGAAGAGAACAGAGCCAAAACAATTTCGTTGCCATAAGGAGGACAGCACTCAAACTCATCAGGTAAGGTAATCACCTTGTTGGCTTGCGCTTCCGAAATAAAGTAATTAGTGTATAACGGTGTGCGTTCACCATTACTTAAACGATATATCAGCCGCAGGTAACCGGAGTTTGAAGTCCGAACGTAGAAACGGATTTTCTCGCCTTTGTGAACTACTACACCTTCCGAACCCTGATCTGTCCAAAGCTCGAGTCCCTTTCCTTCCGGTATCAACTCGTTTTCTGCCAGTCCAAGTGACACCGACAGCAAGTCAGCATATCGAACCGGTTCTGCATTTAACCCTTCTTTTTTAATAACATCCTTTGGAACATCTACTTCAGCAGTGATCGGTGTTCCAGCCTTGATTGCGGGATAAGCCATTATTAGTATCTTAATAGCGTCAGGCGAGGGAAGCAATCTTGCTTCTAAAACCCAGTCTGCACCACATTGGCGAGCCTGATCCCTCCTTTTATCGTTGCTTTTCGGGTTGTAATTTCCGACAGTTTCACGCCAGTCAATTCGCAATTTTGCGCGTAGGTACACTCTCATTCGCTCTGAAAAATCTGAAGAGAACTTTGTACCTTCATAGTAAAACGGTCCCATTAAACAGGATACATTTTTCGGTTCCGGGAACTGGGTTTCGAGGCGTTTTGCAAGGATATCCGCAGCATCGGAAATGCTTGTAACCGGAGCATCCCAAATTCGGGATACTCTCGAATCTATATTTGATCGAGTGACATTACTCTTGGTAGTCCCTATTATTTCAGCGCCGGCTCCGCCGGTAACTTCTGCAATCAGGAGGGCTTCCTCTATCTGTGGAAAACGATTGTAGCATCGTTGAAAAGCAGCCATTGCCTCCATACGCTTACCTTGATCTAACAGCCTGTCTCCAAGTTCTAATTGCTCGTCAATCTCTTTTCGGAGGTTTTTTACTCTTTTTATGGAGTAATCATGCGCATTTCTCCGGTTCATAATTGCAATTGCGTAAGCTCGCTTCTTTTTAGAATCATAATGCGTCTTAACTTCTACTCCAACCAAACTTAGATCGCTATTAGACTTGATCTGGATTTCTGTCAATTCCTCAATCTGACCGTTTACCTCTGCGATATGCGTGCGTGTTGAAGATTCAAGGTTAACTACTATTCGTCGCGACAAAACCTTGCGGGCATTATCGGTTGCATTCTGAATACGATCATCCTGTGTATCACCAAGAGCGCTGCTGCCAAAGCCGGTGAGATATTCAGACTCTTTGAAAATTGAACCACGAAGTTCACTATTTGTCCAATCAGGCAGAGATTTACCGGCAGAATTTACAATCTGTGCCGGTAAGTACAGCAATAAGAGAAGCAACAAGCGGTAATGAGTTCTCAGTGTAAAGAAATATTTAATCACGTTTTACTCTTGTGTGGGTTTGGGAAATATGGGGACAGTATACCTATTTTTCTATATACCGTTGGTCTTTCTAAAATTACTTATAAAAATAGGTATACTGTCCCCATATTTCGTTGTTCGGTGGGTTTCACCCGTCGCTATTCACATTCATTCCCTTCAGGAATGCTCAGAATCCCAAGTTCAGAGTCCAGCCTTCAGGCTGTTTTTCGCTGAAGTTCACTCCGTTAGTTAGGGGAGGAAAACAGCCTGAAGGCTGGACTCTGAACAAAATAATCTGCATAATCTGCGGATAAATCTTCCCCTTACTTCACTATCGCCACCGGAAAATCCTGAATCGTCTGCGGCTTAGCCGTAGTCGGGGTCTGTCGTCCACCGGTCAGTTCCTTGACGCGCTCGGACAGGTAGAGGTCGAGCATGTTGACGCTTATACTGCCCTTGCCAGTGTAGTCCGCCTTGCCGGATAAGCCTTCTACCAGAGCCTTCGTGAATGCGCCGTTTTTCCAATTCTCGTTCTCCATCGAATATTGCTTGCCCGTAGATGACGCAAACACCACCGCACCCGTCTCCGCGCTCGCGAGCTCATTCACAACCGCGTTGACGTCTGCCTGAACTACACCGCGGCGCTTGCCCATAACGTTGCCCGAATGACACGCATCGAAGAATAACAACGCCTTACCCGCCAGATTCGAGATTGTGAGTTTGATCTCGGAAACGGGCAGCATTGTCCGCCTCGGTTTTTCCAGGTTGGCTTCCACCGGCAGATAATAGAAATTACCGTTGGGGTCGTTGATGCCGTGCCCTGCCAGGAATATCATCGCTATATCCTTGGAAGTCGTCTCCCGCTCAATCCATTCCAGACCGTCGAGGATGTCGTCTTTAGACGCTCCGTCGTCTGTCAGCAGCGTTACCGTCACATCACGATATAATAAACCCTTCTGTTGTCTCATCACCTCAGCAAAATCACCGGCGTCTTTAGCGGCAAAGTCGAGCTTTAACTCCGGATCCTCATAACTGCTCACACCGATAGACAATATATACAGCTTCGGCTTGATGACAAACTCTTCAGTCTTTCCTTTCCACACCAGCCGGACTATCGAAGCCACGCTTGAAGTATAACGATTATCCGCAATCAACGAAATCTCACAATTGCGCGAAGGAATCGTTACAGAAATACTGCCGTCGGATTCGGTATTCTTTTGGACGCGCTTCATCCCCCGATCCTGCGACACGGGACGCCCATCTACAAACGCTCGAATGGCTGTTACAGGCTCGCCTGATGCTGATCTGATTGAATAGCGAACGGTAACTTCATTGCTGCTGACTTGCTGTCCATCATAAGGCGACAATATCTCGATCACCGGTGGTAAAAGGGTGGTCATTTCGACCTGTTGCCGCTGCTCGTGACCGCGTTCGGCGTTAGCGAGACGTATTGCTTCGGATTCATCCAACACATCCAGCATCCTGACCACTACATCCGGGCGGTAATAAGTAGAGCGAAACCGCGACGCCGGGTAGAAGTCGGCAGCATTATCCTTGCCGTTATTGACGTGCCAACCGATCAAATCTTCACCTCCGCTTGAGCAGTCGTAGTATCCGCTCGGTGTCCACATCACCCAACGTTTCTCGTCATTATGCGGAAAAAATGACAATAAATGTTCACCGTCTGCCATACGATACCAACAAATAGTACCGTCAGCGAACGCCGCAACGCCAACGCTGCCATCGCCGGATACATTGACACTCCATACTGTGCCCGGAACATCGACATTCCACTTCTCTTTACCGTTCCGGTCGTTGCAACGGAGATACCATTCCGTACCCAATAGAAACTTATCTCCGTTGGGCGCAATCGCCAGTGAACGGGACATCTCATGTTTTTTCAGTTTTATCGGAGCGCCGTGCAGGGTGGGGTCGTATTCGTTTTTCCAATTTTCCACCTTGATCTGTGATGACGATGTAATCGGTTTGGATAGCGATACTTCTGTTGGATTCAATATAAGCGAACGATCCGTAACCGAAAAACGTGCAGGACGTTTGCCCCATACCTTGAATCCAAACTGTACCTCTGAACCGTCTCTGGATGTAAGGAAACCAGAATGATTGTCTCTATAGTCCGCAATGGCACTTCCTTTGAACATCGTTTGCTCGCCGGATCGGTTTAACGTTCCGAAGGCGGGATCTGCTGATCCGAATGCAACACCGTCACCGAACGGAAGAAGGTGCAGGATTGTGTTATCCGGTCCGTTCAGGTCCTGGTATGATCCTCTCCCACCATCCGACCAGATGCGGATTGGTCTATTTCCACCAACACTCCACATTCCTCCCGCATACAGCTTTCTGCCGTCGGCTGACCAGGTAACACTAAATAAGTTGCCATTATTCACACCGCTAATGTCCGGGCTGTACAGGTGCGACAGTTTGCCGTTCAGGACATCCACTTGACGGGAGTCATGATATCCGACAGCAATCTTAGATCCGTCAGGCGAGAAAGAGACCTGATACGGTTGACTTCCGCCTGGGGCTTTCACCTTCCGGGTAGGATAGACATTCTTGTCTGTCGTGTGTATATCCCCGATGTCATACAACCGGATATAGCCATCCCAACAGCTCGTTACTAACCGATTATCCCGGTCGAAGTCCGCGCCGTAGCTATCCGCACCATAGTCCGTATCTTTCAGCTTCAAGCTCCAATCACGGGTGCTATAGACACTAACTCCATTGCTACCACCCAACGTCACCGCGAGGTAACGACCGTCGGGTGAAAATGTGAGGTGACTGATCACCTTCGGCAGACCGGTTATCCGCTCAATCATCCGCCCGCGAGACCGGTCGAAAAGGTAGATGCTATGTTTCTTATCCCAATTCCAACCTGTCCATCCCCCACATGCAATTGTCCTTCCGTCGGGGGACACAGCTACGCAATACAGTTTGCCTTCATTACCCTCTCCAATCGGAACGCGAATTGTACGGAGTAATCGTCCGGTGGATGCGTCCCATACCCGGACAGTTTTGTCACCTGATCCTGTGACGATGTATCGTTCTTGTGCGTCGATGCCGATGCGCTTGATCATTGCAGTGTGCATCCCGGTTTCGATGCGCAGTATCGGTTCGGATGGCGGTTCAGCGGCGATAAGGGTTGTGACCGCTGTTAGTAATAGTATGAATAGGGTGTGTTTCATTTTTTTAACCACAGATTACGCAGATTTAACAGATTTTTTAATCTTTATTCACGCCTGAGGCGTGAACTTATTAACCCGACCGTTTAATAGTTGACGTTGCGTTGCTGTCAGGTTTCAAGCGAAGCGTAACCTGACAGTCCTCCCATCAGGTTACGCTTTGCTTGAAACCTGACGGGAACGTAATAATTGTGAGCAGAGACGCTGACAGGAACGCAATAATTGTGAGCAGAGACGCCCGCCCCACCCAACGCATTTATTATACTTTCCGTAACAACACAGTTTTCAAAACCTCCTCAATCTTATCCACAAACTTAAATTCCAACTTTTCCTTAATAACATCAGGTATTTCTTCCATATCAACCTTGTTGTCAGCCGGACATATAACCATTTTCATACGCCCTCGCGCCGCTGCGACGCACTTTTCTCGCAATCCACCGATTGGCAGCACTCTTCCCTCCAATGTAATCTCCCCCGTCATTGCAATGTCGTGACGGATAGGTCGTTTGGTGAACAGTGATGCTAACGCAGTGGTTAAAGTTATACCGGCAGATGGACCGTCCTTGGGTGTTGCGCCCTCCGGAATATGAAGGTGGAAATCGTTGGTCTCGAAGTATTCCTGGGGAATCTTTAGCTTCTCTGCATTATGCTTGATAAGAGACATCGCTATACTGGCGGATTCTTTCATTACATCACCCAATCTGCCGGTGATCTTTACATTTCCCTTGCCCGGCATCGAGATTGCCTCAATACGCAGCATCACTCCGCCTACAGGCGTCCAGGCAAGTCCGGTGGCGATACCGACCTGCGGTTTACGGTTGAATAATTCCGGTGATACTTTTGGCGCTCCCAGGTAATCCTGCAGGTTGCGGATGCTGACGTTGAATTTTTTCTCTTCACCAGCAGCAACATTAACGGCAATCTTACGGCAGACCTTGCCGATAGTTTGTTCCAGCTTCCTGACGCCGGCTTCGCGGGTATAATATATTACAATTTGTTCGAGCGCTTTATCCGTAACAGTAATCTGTTTGTTTGTCAAACCGTTTTGATCAATCTGACGAGGCAGCAAATAGCGGCGGGCGATCTCAACCTTCTCAGGAGTGATATAACCGGAAAGCTTAATTATCTCCATTCTGTCGCGCAATGGCGGTGGGATCGTATCGAGGTAATTTGCCGTGGTGATAAACATTACTTTTGACAGGTCAAAATCAAGTTCAAGGTAGTTATCCTGGAAGGCGAAATTTTGTTCCGGATCGAGGACTTCCAGCATTGCCGAGGCGGGGTCACCGCGGAAATCGGCGCCTAACTTGTCAATCTCATCGAGCATAAATACCGGATTGTTGGTTCCGGCGCGCTTCAGGTTCTGGATAATTCGTCCGGGCAGAGCGCCTATATAGGTGCGCCTATGCCCGCGAATCTCAGCCTCGTCACGCATGCCCCCCAATGACATCCGTTGAAATTTTCGTCCTAATGCAGAAGAGATAGATTTACCTATAGATGTTTTGCCTACTCCGGGAGGTCCGATAAAACAGAGGATCGAACCTTTTCCCTCTGGCTTGAGCTTCTTAACTGCCAGATACTCAAGAATGCGGTCTTTAACATCATCAAGTCCATAATGATCTCGGTCGAGTATTTCACGAGCCGCACCAATATCCAGCCTGTCTTCGGTTGATATTTCCCACGGCAAGTCAAAAATCCAGTCAACATAGTTCCGGCTTACATTGTAATCTGCTGCAGATGGGTTCATTCGTCGCAGTCGTTCGATTTCTTTCTCAGCAACCTCTTTAACTTTATCCGACGCTTTCAACTGCTGCAGTCGTTCAACTAACTCGCTTATCTCCGAACCTTCCTGATCTTCGCCAAGCTCACGACGGATTGCCTTCAGTTGTTCACGAAGGAAATATTCCCGTTGGTTTTTCTCTATGGTGGATGTAACCTCGTCCTGAATCTTTGTACCAAGGTTGATAAGCTCCAATTCACGTATGACTAATCGCGATACCTTGGTCAAGCGGGTCTCAATATCAACCGCTGATAGTATTTCCTGTCGTTCGTCAGCTTTAACATTCAGGTTGGAAGCCAGGAAATCAGCCAGAGCGCCGGGATTCTCGATATTCAGCAAGGCAACTTTCATTTCAACGGGCAAGTACTGTGCTTTGTCAATAATCTCGTTAAAACTCTCCTTCAGGTTGCGCATAAGAGCTTCAATGCGTATACCTTTCGAGGGTGGTGTTTTCAGGCGTGAGATGTTAACGACCTTCATATCATCGGCGGCATCCTCTATCTTGCCGAGCTTCACACGTCCAATTCCCTGCATAAGCAGACGAATACTGCCGTCCGGTACGCGCGCCATTTTAACGACAAGTGCAGCACAGCCAATATCATAAGGTTCTTCAAGCCGTTCCTTTTTATCCTTTTTCGGTTTTTTCAGAGCAACGGTCAACAGCTTGTTTTCACTGGCAAGCACTTCGTTAATGAGGTTGACCTGGTCCTTATCCTGAATCAGGAATGGATTTATTATCCCGGGAAAAACCACAAGGTCATTAGTCAATAAAAGGGGCAGTTGCAGGGGGATATCAGAGGATTCTTCTTTCTTTTTTCTTTTACTCATAGCAGCCTCACCGGATCTCAATTTCAACGGTGTCAGGACATTGGGTTTCCTTTTTAGGAAGATGAATCTCCAGGAAACCTTGAATATACCTGCTCGTCGCATTATCAGGATCAACCGAAACGGGAAGCTCGATACGTCGTTCAAATGGACCAAAATCTATTTCCATCTTGTGAAAGTGCCGTTTGTGCTGTCCGATATGTTCTCGGCGTATGCCTCTGATTATCAATATGTTTTTGTGTAGACTTACAGAGATACTTTTAGTTGTTATACCCGCAATATCCATAACAATGACGATCTCTTCATCTGTTTCATACACATCGGTCAACGGACGCCAACCTTTATCGGCAGGCATAAGCACCCAGCGACGGGATTTGAAATAATGGTTAAAAGTGAATTCGAGTTCGTCGTCGACTTCGTCGAATTCTTTTGTTTTGTATGGAAACATTTAATCTCCTGTTGAGATTGAAATTGATGATAGTTTAAGATAGTTCAGAGTTCGACCTTTAGGTTGTCTTCGAGTTCAGAGTTCATCCCGAAGTTTCGGGATGTTTTTCTTCACCCAACTGCAGGAGTGAATTTAAACTCCAGCACACTAAAGTGCGAACTCTGTGTTCGCATCTAATCTATTATAATCCTGATACCTAACCGACCATAACCCGTGTATGTGACATCTCTCTATGACCGATGGAACGGATTTGTGAAGATGAAAGAGTTTCAACTGCCAAGGTTTCCCCGTCTAATGTAATAAATTCAACCTCGTATCCTGCGCCATCGTTATATACCATTACTATCGTACCAACATCACCGCTTTTTAACTTGGCTTTGGGTATATCTTTCGTTAATACAACCAGATCAAATTCTTCCATTTTTTCCTCCATTAAATGGATAAGCCGTAATAAACACCGGATAGGTGTTATTCTCCTTTACAAACCAGATTGCACGAATTAAAGGATTTCTACCATCAGGCGTCTCAATAATCCCTTCAATAATATACTTTGTTCCATATACAGTCTCTTTTATTCTTATCACATCATTATTGTTTGCGTGCTGAAAAAGAGCTATTGCAAAATCATCCCATAAATCTACAGTAAAACCAAATTCAGTAAAAAACATTGCTTTCCAGCGTCCTGTATGATGAGAAAACGAAAGCAGATAATCTACAATTTTCTCGCGTGGAATTACAGCATGATTCTTGAGAGGTAATTTCATTTTTTTGGCTCATCTTCTGTGAATGATTAGGGTTCAGAGTTCATCCCGATACTTCGGGATGTTTTCGAGTTCAGAATTCGCGCACTAGTGCGTTTGGTTCAGGGTTAACTCCATTGGTTTAGGAAGGGAAAACAACTTGAAGGCTGGACTCTGAACTTTAGTTATGTATCTATAAGGTTACTACCCGTCATTTCCACTGGCTGTTTTAATCCCATTAGCTTGAGAATCGTCGGCGCCACGTCGGCTAAAATACCGGCGCGCCTGAGCGACGGTCTGGATCCATCAGGCATTAGCAATGCGAGTGGTACTCTGTTAGTAGTATGTGCGGTATGCGGTCTTCCCTTTGCGTCTGTCATTTGCTCACAATTTCCGTGATCTGCGGTAATCATAACTGTATAATCGTTCTGCAATGCTTTTGTTACTAAGTCATTAACTAATGGATCCAACGTTTCTAATGCTTTTATCGCTGCTTCCAATATACCCGTATGACCGACCATATCCGGATTGGCAAAGTTGAGCAGAATGAAGGAATAATCATTGTTCAGATCTTCTATAGCATACCGGGCAACCAATGGAGCGCTCATTTCCGGCTGAAGATCATAAGTAGGCACATCTGGTGAGTTTATAAGTCTTCTATTTTCATTCTTAAATGGAATTTCTACTCCACCGTTAAAGAAGAATGTTACATGAGCGTATTTCTCGGTTTCTGCTGTTCGCAATTGTTTCAGACCTGCACTTGATATTACTTCACCAAGTATATTCTTTAATTTTTGCGGTTGAAACGCAACAGGCAATTTCAGATCGGCGTGATACTCGGTCATCGTAGTGAAGTGAAGTTTATGCTTCTGTCGGTGAAAGTGGCTGAATTCCTCCTCTGTCAAAGCCCATGTGATTTCTCTGGCGCGGTCGGATCGAAAGTTGAAGAACATTACAGCGTCACCATCCTTAATGGTGGCAATGGGTTCATTATCCTTGATGATTATAGAAGGTTCGATGAATTCGTCTGTGACTGCTCGTTCATAAGAGTCTGCAATGGCAGTGATTGGTCGATTAAATTTTAAACCGACACCTTCAGTAAGTAGACGATAGTATAGTTCAACTCTTTCCCAGCGGTGGTCTCTGTCCATACCCCAGTAGCGCCCGCAGACAGAAGCAATTCTTCCGACTCCAATTTTTTGCATTTTCGCTTCAACTCGACGGATAAACTCAATACCGGAATATGGACGTGTGTCCCTGCCATCAGTCAAGGCATGCAGATACACTTTTTTCAAACCGTATCGCTTAGCCATTTCCAACAACGCATAAAGATGTTTTAGAGAGCTATGCACTCCGCCGTGCGATACAAGCCCTATCAAATGCCAGGCTGCGTCATTCTTCAATGCATATTCAATCGAAGCCAGCAATGCCGGATTGACGTAGAAATCACCGCTCTCGATAGAATTATCAATTCGAGATATACCCTGACGGACAATTCTTCCCGCGCCCAGGTTCAAATGACCGACTTCGCTGTTGCCCATAAGACCGCTGGGAAGTCCGACGTCGCGCCCGGAAGCGCTTAAGGTCGTCTGGGGTGGATCAGGAAACAGTTCGTCAAGGTAAGGTGTCTTTGCCAGTTTAACGGCATTGCCTTTTATCTCATAGCGAAGACCATAACCGTCTAAGATTATAAGCAGTACTTTGTTTTGTATTTCTGACATTACATTTTATGAATTCAATCATGAAGTTCGCATAGGAGTCAATTTATTGAGTCCCATTTACGATTCTGTTGATTAAGTCAACAATTTCAGAATTACCCTCCCATTTTGTCATTCCCGCGAAGGCGGGAATCCAGAGTTTTCAAGTATTTAACAAACACCATCTGGATTCCCGCCTTCGCGGGAATG
>JAVCDD010000130.1 GCA_030765125.1 Candidatus Hatepunaea meridiana | reverse complement strand
TAAGTCCGATAAGCGTTCACGTGTTCAGGATACAGCGATAACTGCTGAGGCGCTATTACCGGATGGACCTTATAATCTTTGGAAGAACGGTGAGACGTTCCGACGTGTCAAGGATCTTGCCGGATCATTCGCACAACTTCCGCATTTGCCTAAAATGCTCAAAGCAAGTGCAATTATTGACACGCTAGTTGATGGCTGTGAGGGTGGCACCTTTGTTCTTAGGTTAACCAGGCCAGACCATTCTTTTAGAACCTGGTGGATGTCTCGACCAGATGAAAACGCACTCAAAGATCCTGCGCTGGAATTGGTTTTACCGGAAGGAAGTGAATTAACTGAGCTTGAATCCAATTTACTGACACCGAATAAACTACCTGAATTATGGACATCAAATGAGATCACACTTAAAGCTTTGTATGACTATTTTGATGGATCAAAGAGCGTGCAAGTCGATCGGGGAGGTTATACGGAACCACTGCAGATTCCCAAAATAAGTCATGAAATAATAGAACGTTCAGTAGTTACTTCTGTTGAAGGAGGATATGCCTGGTTAGTGTCGGGGCCAGCTAGTATCCTTGGAGAACCAATTCCTGCTGGTGTTTTAAGTGAAAATTCGAAACTATGCATTCCACCTGGAATAATAGCTGCAGCTGAAATATTACCAGAAAATCTTACTGATGCGTGGGATGATGGAGTGACAACGGGTTTATCGATTGCTACAGCTCTATCGATGAAGGAAGGAAAGACTCTTCCTTGGAAAACTGTTCGAGATGTAATTACTGGCGCACTTCAAGCGAGGTTCATTGAACTTGATCCAGATTCCCATGAGTGGCCGTGTGATTTCTCTTCTGCCAAATTTGTAAAATTCAAAATACCTACTGGGACGCCAGGTGGAACTCCAGGCACGGGAACTGGTACAGGTGTTCCAACACCAGCAAATGTACTTGTAGCTAACGCAAAGCTGGAACCATCTCAAATTCAAGATCTTGGGGATATAATGCCGAAGTTATTAGATATTAAGGCGAAAACGAATGTGCCCATAGAGTTCCACGTTAATATTAAGGTTGGCGATGGCAAGGAAATCCCTCCAACAGATACAGTAAATGAACTAAATACCTTACTCGGTGATGTTGGGGATGATTTGAAGTTAAGATGATGATTTTTTACACTTATAATTTAGTTGTTTTGTTAAACAGAGAAATGCTGTTGGTTTTTGGAACAATTTAACTGGATGGAGGGACTATGCATACAATAACATTCTATCCGCTTGGTAACGCCGACACTTGCCTCTTCGAGCTAGCGAATGGCAAGCTTTTATTGTTTGATTATGCTGATGTGCGTGATCCAAAGGATAAAGAGGACAAGCGGATTGACCTACATGCCTCTTTGAAAGAGAAACTTCAGGCATTAGACCGCTCAAACATGGATGTAGTCGCCTTTACGCATGCTGATGATGACCATATTCACGCAATGAGTGAATTTTTCTATCTTGAGCACGCTAAGAAATACCAAGGAGATGAGAGAATTCGTATCGATGAATTGTGGGTTCCTGCATCTGTAATAATCGAAGAAGGCGCTGAAGATGAGGCAAAAATACTTCGCGCAGAGGCGAGATACCGATTAAAACAAGGTGAAGGGATCAGAGTTTTTTCAAGGCCTGAGCGCTTAGCTAAGTGGCTCGAAACATCTGGTATAAAGCTTGAGGATCGACGTCATCTGATCACTGATGCTGGGCAATTAGTACCCGGAATCTCGATAAAAAGTGATGGACTTGAACTGTTCGTTCATTCCCCATATGCTAAAAGAAGTGAGGAATCAATCGAAGATAGAAACGAAGGAGCACTGATTTTTCATGCTACATTCGTGGTGGATGGTGTGGATACTCGTATGTTCATTATCGGAGATACCATCCACGAGATTCTGAGTGAAGTTGTTTCAATCACAAAAGCTAAAAAGCGAGAAGAACGATTGCAGTGGGACATCTTTGACATTCCACATCACTGTAGCTACCTAGCACTCAGTTCCGAAAAAGGTAAGAAAATAACCATGCCAGTCCCCGATGTAAAATGGTTACTCGATCAAGGAAATGACAGGTGTCTGATGATCTCAAGCAGCAAAATCATCACAAATGAGGATACCACTCAGCCACCACATATGCAGGCGGCTGAGTGTTATAGAACGGCTGCAAATTCAAGCGAAGGCGAATTCATTGTTACAATGGAGCATCCGAATACTAGCAATCCTGAACCAATTGTAATCACCATTGGCAAAGAAGGTCCCACGCTTCTTAAGCGTCAGCATGGACCCTATATCATTGCTTCTGGACAATCCGCTCCTCGTGCAGGATAATGATGGGGCAGATTGATACCTATGCCTTGGGCGATAAGATAGATGCCTGCGATCTGAAGCAAGTCAGATCCATTGCCTTGTTGCGCGCTTCCGAGTCGCTTTTTTTTGTTTCTTTTTGTGAACTTAGAGGTATGACAACGGATGATGGTTCTCAAGTGGAGACTATCATATTCGAAGTAGAACCGGAGGTCCCTCAAAAGCCCGTCAACGACATTCGTAATCGTGAATTAGTTGCAATAGTAGTAAGAGATGAATTTGATATCCCTGAAGTTCTTGCTTTGAGAGAAGATTTCCCTCTGGTTCCACATACAAATCTTCGACCGTTCACCACACCCAAAAGTCTTTGTTTATATGAGGACATCGAAGAAGCACGATTGAAATTTGCACCGGGTGATTTCCTTGAAAATATCCGAGACTGGTTCAGCAAGACAGCTTTGGGTAAACTGCATCAAGATCATCAACAGCTAGAACCTTTTGTAATGACCAATGCTCCTCGCCTAATCTTACCAGTAGAGTTCAAAGATTGTGATGATGACATTATAGTTAGTAATGTTTACCTAGGCCATTCAGGTACTTCACTTCAAAATGGCATTCTTTACTGTGTGCCGAAGACTGATAACCCAAAAGGGAATACTTCCAAGCTGTTTAGAATCATTTCAGTGCGAACTCAGGCAAGGAAACATGGCATTATTAATCGCCTTCCTCTCCACTTTGGTGACTTACGAGATATTATTATCCCTTTAGGTGTTGACCTCTTGAGCATTGTACGAAGCACACTTAAAGATGTAGTTGACCTTCCTAAAGAAGAACGCCCTGCATTTTTAATTCTTGCATTACGTCTGCCCAGAAAGAGAATCACAGAAGGTTCGATTGAAAACGAAGAACTTATAAGCGTAATTTTCGAAGCGAATTTCACTCAATTGGTGTGTGAATTCGGTCTGTGTCAAATCATCAATGGTGAATTGGCACGGTTGGTACCAATTGACGAAAATCGAGATGGCAGTGTATTGAAAATTTCAATACTCAATACCTGTACCGCTTTCGACTCAAAAATCGCACGCAGCACTAGTGGAACAATCAATATTCCTGACTATAAAATAACCTTGATCGGCTGTGGTGCGATCGGTTCGCAGTTACAAGCAAACATGGCTAGAATGGGTATTGGAACCTGGACGTTCATTGATGACGATCTTATCTTACCTCATAATTTTGCCAGACACTTAGCAATGCCCGGCTGTGAAGGATTTACCAAGGCTGAGTTAATGGGTGAGTTTACAGCAAATCTTTTAGGAAAAGAGAAGGTAAAAGTCATACAAGGAAGATTGCAAAATATCTCGTCCAACACCGAGATATTCGAGACACTGAAGTCTGCTGATGTGATAGTTGACGCAACAACCAGTATAGCCGCATCGCGTGAATTAGCTTTAGCAAGCGAAATCAGAGGTCGAAGGATCTCTTTGTTCTTAAATCCTAGCGGAACCGACGCTGTGTTGTTATATGAAGATGAAGACAGGACTACAACACTAGATTCTTTGGAGATGCAATACTACCGTTTCTTGATGAATGAACCACAGTTTGAGAACCACCTCGAGAAACCTGAAAGTAAAATCCGATATTCCAATTCGTGTCGGGATTTCAGTTTCGTGATGCCTCAAAGTAGAGTTGGAATGTTCGCGGGAATTCTTTCTGGAGCTTTGATAGATGTCATGAATGGAGGAGCGGGTGGTGTAAAGCTATGGCGACTTGATGAGGAAGATTGGTCGGTAAAAGCGTTTTCTAATGTGGCTAATAAGTCAATTGTTATCGGTCTTGGTGAATGGTCTGTCATTATAGATGAAGGCTTTTTACACAAGGTTCGAAGTTATAGAGTAGACCACTTACCTGATGAGACCGGCGGAGTTTTACTCGGTTGCTATGATGTCATCCAAAAGAAAATCTATCTTGTCGACGTTACTTCCTCTCCAGAAGATAGTATCGAACGGGTTAGCTCCTATGTCAGAGGAACGCGAGGATTACGGCAAGAAATTGAGCAGGCAATCTTGACCACTTCAGGTCAGGTGGACTATATGGGAGAATGGCATTCACATCCGGTCGGCGCATCGGCCAATCCAAGCTCATACGATCTTGGACTCCTCGGTTGGATTGGTATGATAATGGATGCGCGTGGTTTGCCGGGTGTCGAAATGATAATCGCAGATAACGATGAGTTTTGTCTACTACTCGTTGGTGCTGAAGAGAATTCAGAGTCATTAAAAGCATCAGTGACAAGACGCGAACCAACCAATCTATGGTTCTCCGCTGGCAGGACAAAAGGAGATAAATGAATGACCTTAGCTCATTCAGATTTTGAAAAGTTGCGTGAAAAGATCCGATTGGCATACCAAACAGACGATCCGTTTATAAACAGGTTTCGTGAATATGCCAAACACCTGGAACACGATGTAAAACCTCTAATAAACTTTTCGGCAAATGCAATTTCATTCATCTCGACAGATGGCGGTGACAATCGTGTTGTGTTCAATCCGGCAGTTTTGGATCTCGTTAGAGTAGTAGATTCACACGGGAAGGAATATGTATTAGATGCCCTCCCTGGAACGACACCAGAAAGTAAAGGTCGAACTTGACCTCAAAGCGGAAGAATTAAACCGC
>JAVCDD010000204.1 GCA_030765125.1 Candidatus Hatepunaea meridiana | reverse complement strand
TAATAACCACGATTCCTGCTCCTTTTTGGAATGTTGTTGTAACTAACTACAATATAACAAATTATGGGTCGGTTTCTATACTAAAAACCCCTTAAAAACGCCCAATTTCTATGGTGCGAAACTTCAGCTGGTTATTTATTTACTTTATAAGAATTATGGCTTTAGATTGTGTGCCATAACGATTGGTCATACGAAATAGATAGACGCCCGTATTGAAGCGATCCATTTCCAGGTTTAGGTTAGATTCATTTATTGTCGGTTCTGACAGTGATGATAAGACCAATCGACCAGTCATATCAAATAACTGCCATTGGAAACTCCCGTAAAAATCGGGCATTTGAATCCTTACTCCGGAATTAGTCGGATTGGGGTAAAGAATCAATTGAAATTTCATTTCGTCCACAAGCTGCTCCGGATCGGCAGCATTCTCAGGACCCGCACCGAATGATCCATCCGGTCGGATGCGCCAGAGACAAAGTGTGCGGGATCTGAAAGCTGGATAGATCAGACCACCCGAGCCATCCAACATAAGCCGACCTGGATAATTATTATGAAATGGAGGGTTTGGTTCGAGACCTCGCTCGCCGAAAAGTATACGACCGGCGTCATCAACTTTTTGGATGCTCTCACTAAACTGTCTGTTACCTACCGAATCATCAGTTACCTGTGATCTTGAAAAGATGAAATTGTTAGAGATAACAGGCTGAGAAGCAGAAGAGGAATAATAGCCTGGAAACAATCTGATTCCATCTTCATTCCATAATTCGTTGCCTTCCGTATCGAGCATCTGACCATATACCTCGCGCCTGCCTGAAGACTTTTCTGATAAACGCATATAGACGCGGCTGCTGTCAAAGAAAGTTAGATACGCAAATCGATCCGGATCGCGAACGTTCGTTAGTTGTCGCGACTCCTCCCATTGTAGATTCCCTTCGCTATCAATAATATTAAGAAAATAGTTCATGTCTCGGGCATTCTGTATCCCGCAAAACATTATATTGCTGTCATATAGCTGGATTGAACTCTTAACGCGCATCATTGGCATCTCTATTCCCTCTTCACCCCATTGGGGCTCCCCATTCGCATCTATATACTGTGAAGTTGCAACCCTGTTTCCCAGCCAGCTTTCTCCGGAAATAAGGAAAAATCCATTTTGTTCATCCGCAAAACATTCTTTTACTGGATCGTTATGAACAAGCCTTCCGTCCCGATCCCAAAGTCTGTTTCGTTCCCCATCGAGTAGTTGACCATATGTATGACGAGCCTCGCCGTCATGCGCCTTCCAGAATAATGCTAATTGGTCATCACCGAATCTGACGATATCAATCGTCTCCGCATAGAAGCCACGACTGGTATCTATAGCCAGACCAAAGTCTCCCCATACGCGGTTTCCTTCATGATCGATATGCTGTATGTAAACGCTGCATTCCGGATCCATATTGGGATCTTCCACGTTGATGTAATCCTCAAGAATGTAAAAGACATAGACGCCATTCTGCCCATCGGAGAGAAGGCGAGGACTATTGCATCCAAATCGATTTCCGTCAGCAGCGGAGACACGGATTCCGTTATCATCGGGTTGCCACAGCAGGTCGCCATTACGGTCGATGCGTTGCATTCGATAGACGTATTGTCCCAACATCTGGCTACCGATTATAATGATCCCACCGTCTTCTGTCGGAATTCCGTTGACACCCACAACACCGTGCATAACCTCAAAGACCTGGTTGATACTATCGGGCCAGGCGCAGAACAGGTGACGCTCCGGAAATGCCGCGAGGATGAGGGATGAAAATAATGCAATAACCATCATTCTGATAAGTGTATTCGAGTTGTGTCTCATTTTAATCCTCCAGATTAAAGGTTTACTTTATCAGGATTATGGCTTTAGATTGTGTGCCATAACGATTTGTCATACGAAATAGATAGACGCCCGTATTGAAGCGATCCATTTCCAGGTATAGGTCAGGTTCGTTTTTTATTGTCGGTTCGGAGGGTGATGATAAGACCAATCGACCAGCCATATCAAATAACTGCCATTGGAAACTCCCGGCAAAATCAGACATTTGAATCCTTACTCTGGAATTTGTAGGATTAGGGTAAAGAATCAATTGAAATTGCATTTCGTCCACGAGCTGCCCCGGATCGGCAGCATTCTCAGGATCCGCACCGAATGACCCATCCGGTCGAATGCGCCAGAGACAAAGTGTGCGGGATCTGAAAGCTGGATAGATCAGACCGCCCGAGCCGTCCAACATAAGCGAACCTCCATAATTATTATGAAATGGAGGGTTTAGTTCGAGACCTCGCTCGCCGAAAAGTAGGCGACCGGAGTCATCAATTTTTTGGATGCTCTCGCTGCGCTGGTCGTTATCGACTGAATCATAGATTACTTCTGCCTTTGAATAGATGAAGTTGTCAAACATCAAAGCATGCCTCGAGTAAGACGAATAGATACCAGGAAACAGTCTGATTCCCTCCTCATCCCATAATTTATTACCTTCTTCATCGAGCATCTGACCATATGCTTTACGACTGCCTGAAATGGTATCTGAAATCTGAATATAGACCTGACTGCTATCATAGAAATGTATGGCGGCTTTTCGTGTAGGATCACGATCATTAGTTATCTGCATAGATTCTTCCCATTGAATTCTCCCTTCGCGATCAATAATATTCAAATAATAATTCATATCTCGTGCATTCTGAATTCCGCAGAACATTATCCTGCCACCACCCAAATCAATCCTGTTGCCAAGGACCAGCGGCATTTCTATTCCCTCATCGCCCCATTGGGGATCCCCGTTTTCGTCAATATACTGTGAAGTGGCATATCTGTTTCCCAGCCACCATCCTCCGGATATAAGGAAGAATCCGTTTTGTTCGTCTGCAAAACAATCTCGTACCGGATCGTTATGAACGAGCCTTCCGTCCCGGTCCCACTGTCTATTCAGCTCCCCGTCGAGTAATTGTCCATATGTATGATAAGCCTCGCCGTCATGCGCCCACCAGAATAATGCTATCTGGTCATCATGGAATCTGACGATATCAATCGTTTCCGCATAGAAGCCATGACTGGTATCTATAGCCAGACCAAAGTCTCCCCATACGCGGTTTCCTTCATGATCGATATGCTGTATGTAAACGCTGCATTCCGGATCCATATTGGGATCTTCCACGTTGATGTAATCTTCAAGAATGTAAAAGACATAGACGCCATTCTGTCTATCAGTGAGAAGGCGAAAACTACCACATCCAAATCGCCAACCGTCAGCCGCGGAGACACGGATGCCGTTATCATCTGGTTGCCACAGCAGGTTGCCAATACGGTCGATGCGTTGCATTCGATAGACGTAATGTCCCAACATCTGGCCACCGATTATAATAATCCCGCCGTCTTCTGTCGGGATTCCATCGACGCCCAAAACACCGTGCATCACCTCAAAGACCTGGTTGATACTATCGGGCCAGGCGCCGAACAGGTGACGCTCCGGAAATGCCCCGAGGATGAGGGATGAAAATAATGTTATAACCATCATTTTGATAAATGTATTCGAGTTGTGTCTCATTTTACTATCCGGATTACAGGTTTACTTTGTTGAGAATCGCTTCAATGAATCAGCAAGATTTTTCTTGTATCGGTTTTAGAAGCGCTTTCAATATTTACTAAATATATTCCCGAGGGTATATCAGATGCGTTCCAAATTATACTATGATGACCCAACGAAAATTTCTCATGTGTTAAAAGCATCTTCACTACACGACCGTTGAGATCAATAACCTTCATTGTAATATCGTTATTTGATGATAATGTGAATTGAACAATAACTGAATTATTAAACGGATTTGGGAAAATATCGACAATTTTTAATTCAATTGGCAACCCGCCTCCTTCCTGTTTAACTCTTAGAGCTGTTCCATAAAGAGGAATCTCAAGCGAGTTCTCATCAGGATCGTTCGATTCAATACAGTATGCTGCCTCATATTCATCCTGTATTTCAGGCGAAAACACTATCCAGGTCAGGTGCGTAGAATCCGGATCCAAATTGAAGTCACCTCCTCCATTACCGATTGTGAAAGGTGATTCTATTGGTTCTATGTACTGACGGATTATATGAAGTGGAGCGCGACCGGTGTTTCTTATTGAGAGAGTAGTACTATCCGAAACGCCTGTCTGAACATCACTGAACTCGATTGTCTCAGGTTCAATCTCAATCTCGGGATACAAATGGAAGTAGAAAGCGCCGATATCTGCGCGTGTGCTATCGGGATCGGATTCAGATTCAGGATCGCCAGCGTCGATGCAGGGCGAGTCGGCAGTTAAGTGGTAGTCGTCATTATCCGGGTCAACGAAGAGAGGGTTCTCGTCAATCATACCATCTCCGGGGGATGGATTGAATACATCGGTAGTATCCGAGAGTATGGCGAGAAAATTCATTTCGTTGTCCCATAAACAGTTATAGGAAATCGCCAGACGCCTTGCGACGAATTCATCAATTATTTGGTTATCTAATAATCCGGCTATAAGAGTTATCGCAACATCACAACCGGAGACCATGTTGTTTCTAATGTGACAAAGACCCTCTGAACCCCTGACAATAATTGCATTGGGTGTATTTACAATAGTGTTATTTTCTATCAATGCACTTCGTCCGTAGCCAATGTCAATGCCGAACGTACACTCACTTATAAAGTTATATCGAAAGATTGTTTCGTCTTCATTTAAATCTAAATGGGTGTTCCAAGCATTGTTCTCAAAGTGACATCTCTCAACCAAAGCCGAACCTTCACTTATAGTTATGGCAACACTAAGATCTTGAAAAACACAATTTCTAACCTCGCCATGAGTGCGGAAAAGACCAACGCCAGGTCGACCTCCACTATTATTTCTAATGACAAAATTTTCGACGAATATCCTTGCATATTGACTACTGAATCCATTATGACGATCACCGCCCAGATCGATAATTGTTTCATGATTTGGATCCCCAATAAACCATATAGGTGATGGTTCATGAACAAAGCCTGCCGCTCTCGGATATTCCCCCGGTGCGACCATGATCGTATCACCGTTCTCAGCATTCTCTGTGGCTTCCTGGATGGTTTCATAGTCATCGGGAACATGAATTATGTCACCAAGCGAAGGAGTGCAAATACAAAGAATTAGATTTAGGGTTAAGAATTGAATAAAACGATTGCAAATCATCAGTATCTCCTTTTTTCGGTTTTTCTGCCATAAAAGGTTTTGATATTTCATATCATCTGTACGACTGCAAAGCAAGAACTGAAGAGTTACGGGGTTGATGAAAGAAGTGGAACCTGTAAGGGTAACCTTAATTAATATAACGCATTTTTTCAGTAAAATCAATAGATCAGCATCGTTATTTCACGTTTTTTACTGAAGAAAATTTGCTGTTATATTAACCTCCTTTTGTCATTCCCGCGAAGGCGGGAATCCAGTTACATAGCTCCACTTTCTCCGACCCCGGAAAATCAATCTATGTCACTCAATCACTCACACTGAACACCCGTTACAATAACACCATAACCGTACAAGCTTAAAACATTGAGAGCCGGACTGACCCATCTGAAGTCGTACAAGTTGCCTGCACTACAACCTAACCCGGATAAACCGGAATCGATTTCCCTTTGATAATCCTGTAGCATCTTTATGCTTTCATTTAACAAGTACCATTTTCACACTTTTCCGGTATCCTTCCGCTTCCATTCTACACAGGTACACACCGGCGGGATAATCTTCAGCGTTCCAAAATGTATAATGAGTTCCCGCAATCCGATGGTCATCGACCAACGTTGCAACAGGTCTACCGGTCAGATCGGTGAGAGTGATTGATACGTGTCCGTCGCGGGGAAGGTTAAAAGTGATCCTGGTTATCGAGTTGAAGGGGTTGGGATATATTCCGGTCAGGGCAAACCTTCCCGGAATTATCTTGTCATCTCCCTTCACTCCCAGAGCATTTCCAATCAAAGGAATCTCAACCAAATCCTCATCGGGATCGTTCGATTCAATACAATATGCTGCCTCATATTCATCTTGCACTTCAGATGAAAAAATAATCCAGCTCTGATGGATCGAATCAGGTTCAAGCTCAAACTCGCCGCCGCCCATGCCAATTGTAAACGGCATTCCTTCCGGGGTGATTGTTTGACCGGTCACAATAAGAGGTGAATCACCGATGTTTTGAATAGACACTAAAGAGCTGTCAACTGTCCCAATCTGTAGGTCAGTAAATTCTAAAGCCTCTGGTTCAACTGAAATATCAGGATACAGATGGAAGTAAAACGCACCTATATCAGCACAGG
>JAVCDD010000288.1 GCA_030765125.1 Candidatus Hatepunaea meridiana | reverse complement strand
TGGTTGATGCCGGAGAAACATTTTTGATTGATGTTTATGTTTATAATTCAAATATCTCATCATTTAGCGATATATCTTGTACAATTTCCTCAACCTCATCTGAGGTTGAGGAAATAACTACATCACAAAGCGATTACCCTACATTAACAACCCTGGAGACAAAGAAAAACACCACTCAATTTGAATTTAAAATCTTCCCTACCGCTGCAGACAGTTCCATAATTACTTTAGATTTTGCCTTTACCGATGGTGAAACATACAATTGGGAAGATCAAATTGAGTTGATGGTTCATGCACCCATAATTGAGGTTCTTTATATAGATTATAATGATGATGGAACCGTTGATCAAGATAATGATCATGACCACTTGTATGATATTAATGAGACAATATACCTTGATTTAGCCTTGATAAATTCAGGCTCGGGAGCAACTTCAGAAATGACAGGTACTTTGACCTTTAGTGATCCAAGTGTTTCTAGTGTTACCGGAAGTTATACCTTTAACGCTGCAGATGGTAGTTCGGAACTACATGGGTTTGGACAAGTAACGGTAGTATTAAGCTCCTCCCCAGCAGCATCTGACATAGAATTTGAACTTGATCTTGATGATCCTCCTGGTAGAAACCACGATGATTATTCTGTTTATCTACATTATGATTTTATTCAACCGGTGCAGTTATCAGATTTATCATTTCAGCAGTTCGGACGTGAAGGAATAGAATTGCTTTGTGAACCTGCTGATGATGAAGACCTCGATGGATACAGAGTATACAGAGATCCCGGACCCGAGGAGGAAGAGGAGTTTACCGCATTGAATAATGGGAATTTACTAACAGGTGGTTCAAGATATGTTGATTATCTAACTGAATCAGGTGAGTCATATGATTATAAGTTCAATAAGGTGGTTGATGGTCAAGAATTATGGCACTCAGATGATGCCACAGCCTGGCTTTCTCATCCTCTCCTTGAGGATTTCCCGGTTGATTTCGGTTTCGGAGCTGCGGCGGGGGTTGTTGTTACTAATTTAGCTGATGATGAAGTTGGTGAGATATGGGTAGGGACAACCCTAAGTGAAATAATCAAAATTAAATCAGATGGTTCTATCACTTCTTGGGAGATTGATAATCCCGGAACCGTATCATCTTTCACGAAACCTATCCTGGCAAACTTGGATGGGGACCCGCGGGATGAGATTTTGTTCGGTGCTAATCTAAGCGATGGTAGTACTCATCTTCTCTTGTTTGATTATGTGAATGATAATATACAACCCTCTTTGTCACATGATATTCAATTAACCGAGGCCAATGATGGGCACCAGTTTAATTCTCCCCCGTCAATATGTGACGTTGACGATGATGGACACATTGAGATAGCCTCTACAACATACTCGGTTGGACTTGATCAAACCTTAATACATCTTTACGAATACATCAGAGAAGAAGATCCTGCTCCCCGTCGCGATGATTATGAATGGAGGATGCGTGAAAATATTTGGCCGGATGAATACAATAATTCCTGTTATAACATTTGTACACCTGCAACAGGTAAGCCAGATGGTGAAGAAACATGGTTATATTATGCGATAGGTAACTCAGAGAATCGAATTAGGGGAAAATCGCATGATCTCCAAGACTGGTGGGAATTTCCTGGTGATGAAGAAGATGAACTTTCAGGTCGAGTAGGTTCTGTTTCACTTGGTGATGTGGATCATGATCAGAATAATTCATTAGATGTCGTGTTTATCACTGCGGATCTTGTTCTACATGTCATCGATGCATTAACAGGGAATCCACTCGATGGCTGGGAAAATGAGGAAGAGGAGACCGTGGGCATTAAATTGCCGGCATCCATAGGAATTTTCGATAAATGGCAGATGAAACCTGCACTTGCGAATATTGACGAGGATGAAGCGCTCGAAATTGTTATTGCGAGTCCTGACTCAGTTTATATCTTCCATCACGACGGCACTATCGTAGAGAATTGGCCTCAGGTAAGAAACAATCTCATAATAGAGAACTGGTGTGGTTCCCCACTTGTAGCAGACGTAAATGGCGATGAAGTAATGGACATAATAATGCCCAATGGTCATCACCAGATAGAGGCTTGGGATTCCGAGACAGGCGAACTTTTGGAATACTGGCCGATTATTGTCGGTGACAGGATATCAGATGTCGTTATAAAAGATATTGATAATAATTCAGATATTGAACTAGTTGTAACAACCGGTGGCGGATTCGTCTACATTTATGATCTTGGTGAAGACACGGGAGAAGTTCAATGGGGTCAGAGGTATCATGATGATTGGCATACTAGTAATTATCACTTTGAACCTCCTGATCCTCCAGGTGGTGCAGAGCCAAGACATCTTTTCGGAGTGCTATCTGATAATGAGAATCCTTATGTTTTAGATTGGAATTGTGTAATACCTGATGGTGAAGCGTTAATACCAGATCCGGGTGTAATCTTTGAATTTGCATCGGGAACTGAACTCTTGGTAGAAGATGGAGCATCGTTATGTGTAGAGGGAGTTGAAAATGATTCAATTTATTTCATTGCCAATGCAAGTGATTGGGTTGGTATCAAATTCGAATCCTCTACATCAGAAAATACCTCAATACTAGGTTACTGCCGAATCTCGCAGGCTTCCACTGGTCTGTATATAGCTGGTCTGTTATCAACGACGAGCCATTTAACTATTGAGGACTGCCGTATCGATAACTGTGGATATGGGATTTATGCTAACAACTCATACTTGAATGTCACAGATTGTCACATAACGGAGAGCAATGGTGGTACATCGGCAGCTGGAATTTATCTCATTAACTGCATGTTAAGTTATGTTACTATCGATAATACAAGAATTAACAACAACGGTGAAACACTTGGTACGGAAT
>JAVCDD010000355.1 GCA_030765125.1 Candidatus Hatepunaea meridiana | reverse complement strand
CGAAGTGACGAAGCAATCTCTGCCGGTTAGGGAGAGATTGCTTCGTCACTTCGTTCCTCGCAAAGACGGGGAAAAATCTGCGTAATCTGCGTAATCTGCGTAATCTGCGTAATCTGCGTAATCTGCGGTTAAAACATGCGACAGGAGTGTCGCATCTACTGATTACAATTATTCTATCAACATTACCTTGCGTGTCAATATCTTTCCTGAAACTTCTAATTTAACGAAATATAGACCTGATGACAAGCTATTTGCGCTCAGAATCGTCGTGTGAATGCCGGATTGCTGAAAACCTTCAAACAATGTCCTCACTCTCTGTCCATAAAGATTGAAGAGATTTAGTGTTATAAGAGAAGTTGTCGGCAGTGTATAGGTAATGGTTGTTGTTGAATTGAAAGGATTGGGATAAACAGGGTCAAGGGTTAGTTCGGTAAGTATTATTGACTCATGATGAATTCCAGTGAACTCATTTACAATTATCGTCAACCTGAACTGTGCACATTCATCCTCATCATATACTAAGAACGTCGGTTGATATATCCCTGCATCACCCCGAGTTGTCTGCCATAATAACTGAGCCGAACCGTCGCCGTTGTCCTGAAACCGGACAGAATCCGGTTGATTTTGCCACACCATAAAGATTTCGAGGAAATCATCGTTATTATCGGAAGCAACGAAAGAAAGCTCGATTAAATCACCTTCCTCAAATTCGATGGTATCCGGCGGGGTCTCTACCCACTCAGGAGATTCATTGACATCGTGAACGATGATCAATACCTCAGATGTATCGGTAAGATCGCCATCGGAAACGATGAAACGGGGCAGGTATTCACCGGAGTCGAAATTGCCGGTCCGCCATGTGAAATTACCAGTACCGTCGCCTCTGTCGATAAAACTAGCTGAATCCGGCAATTCATCGCAGATCATCTCAAGTGTGATTTCTTCTTCATCAGGATCCTCAGCGTCTATACCGAATGCTATCCGATTGCCTGCAATACATTCCAACGTATCCCCTGGTAGATTGGTCCAGCGGGGCGGAGAGTTTTCGCCCATTGCTCTCGAACAGTTATAGATACCTAAGTGTGAAGATTCAGGAACTAATGCATAAGTGCCTGTCATTGCTACATTCCCGTTATACTGGATATTGGGATCAATGTAATGTCCAACTTCCTCCGGTTGTTCAGGATCGGAAATATCCCAAACCCTAAGCAGACGCTCTCGTAAAGATGTCAGAATGGCATAGTTCCCTTCGATAACAATTAAGCTTGGTATGTATTCAGTTTCGCAGAAAACTACAGATTGTGGATTTTCAGGTTCGGAAATATCCAACACCCATAGACCATGGACATGATCTCCAATTCCATAAGTTGTTATAAAAGCATAATCATCATTAATATCTAAGTTCATAATTCTTCTGTCATCGATTATTTCCAGGACTTCCGGTTCTTCGGGATTTGAAATATCGAGCAATATCAGATTGTGGGTTGCTATGTATGCAATATCATCGACTATCTTCACTTCTTTTGCATTTAGCTCCACGTCATTAATTTCAAGAATACTACTGACTATTTGAGGTTCTTCAGGATCGGAAATATCAACAATATATAAGCCATAATTAGGATATGAAGCGCCAATATAAGCATAGTCGCCCGATATCGTTAAGCTACTCGTCAGGACTCTGATATTGATTGAGGATATTCGTCGCAGACGATCTATTCTACTGACGTCTACGATTTTCATTCCATACCCCGCTGTAAGATACATAATATCATCGACAACTTCCACATCTATACATCGTTCTGCAAACACCTCGTAATGGCAAACGTGAGAAGGACGACGTGGATTTGATATGTTAAAGATATTTACGCCAGGGAATGTCAGATCAAATTCTTCGGGAAAGCCATTATATTCACCTTCAGTCAGAAAAGCGTAGTTCCCGTATATATCAATATTACACGGGTATCCTATTATATAGAAAGCATCGCTGATTTCAACACGTTGTGGGTTTGAAATATCAACTTTCAAAATTCCTCCTCCTACATTAACTCCACTCTGCGAAGCGATATAACAAATATCACCAGATAAATATACATCTTCCAAGCGCACATTGTAGCAACCTATACGATCAGCTAATCTTAGTTCTTCAGGATCAGAAATATTAATTATATGAATATCCCGTCCTGTTATTGCGATTACATATTCATCGAACACTGCGGTCTCTTCGATCATCCAGTACCATCTTTCTGTTTCATACTCACCAATCTGCTCGGGTTCTTCCGGGTCAGAAATATCGTATATACGAAGCAGTTGAGTACCGTCGGATAAGAACATTAGATCATCATCGACTGTAACATTCGTAACATTAACGTCAATTCTAATAACTTCTTCAGGGTCTTCAGGATCGGAAATATCTACTATTATTAAACCTTCTTCACCGTCTGCAATACAGGCATAGTCATCGAACAATGCAATACGTCTTGCCGAACCATCCGTTTCGAGAGTTGATACCTCTTCAGGATTCTCCGGATCGGAGATATCGATGATTATCAAGCCTGTCGAATCCGCTGAAACATACGCATAATCACCTTCAACCTCAATATCATTCATCGGGTATCCAATATCACATATTCCTACGATTTCCGGACTATTTGATAAGGTCAAGACAAACATACCATGAATCCGTTCGCCGAATCGCGTATAACCGGTTGTAAACAGGTGATTTCTATTACGAGCTAATTTATATGCTGAGATTTCATCATTATACCCGATCTCGTACGCCGGTCTATTATCTGTGAAAAGTACTACCCCGATGCCGGTACTGCCTGTGGAAACGTAAGCAGTATTACGCACAGTTATAACATCATAAGCGCCTGACCAATAATGGTAGATTTGTGCGACCTTGGTTACGCCCGAACTGTCCTGTGCATTAACCGTAGAACTCAGTGAAAGTAGGATTAGAACAGTGGATAAGATGATAAGTTGTTTCATTGTTGTATTGCGTTACAGGTTATGCCTTTAGCTCATCCGGAGTAGCGTAGCTTGCTGCGCGCTCGCAGGCAGACACGCATGCGCCACCGTACAAGAATGCAGCAAGCTTTTCTACTCCGGTATTATTAAGTGGACGCGTAGCAAGCTTCGCTACTCCGGTGTTATTAAGTTTATACATTGCTGAGCTAAAGGCATAACCGATTGCGTTATTGCAGAATTGTGGAATGATGGTATAGTAGTCCGGATTTATCGAATCCGGACTATCCCGTCTTTGCGAGGAACGAAGTGACGAAGCAATCTCTGCTGGTTAGGTAGAGATTGCTTCGTCACTTCGTTCCTCGCAAAGACGGGAAAAAATCTGCGTAATCTGCGGATAAAACCATGCGACAAGAGTGTCGCATCTACTGACTTTCACACTTTCTCACTTTCTTACTTTCACACTTTCTCACTTTCTTACTTTCTCACTTGCTCACTTTCTTACTTTCTCACTTGCTCACTTTCTTATTCACTTCACCATCACCATCTTCCTGACCGCCCTGAATTCATCCGCTTCCAGACGATAAAAATATATCCCCGCCACCAGATCATGGGCTTTGAAATTGACATTGTAGCGTCCCGCCAGTTGTTGTTCGTCGACTAAAACTGCAACTTCACGCCCTAAAATATTATAGACCGTAAGTTTCACATCGCCAGCGTTGCGCAGGCTGTATGCGATTTCCGTTAAGGGGTTGAATGGATTAGGTTGGTTTTGAGATAGAGAATATTCCAATGGCAGTTGGTTTTCAGCCGGATTAATATCATTAAGGTAAACAAGTAGATATACCGGCAGTACAGTCCTTCCAGGGAAGGCATTATGATGGAATTCAACACCAACGGCGTAACGCCCCGTGTCGAAAACTGCGGCGTTAAAGGTAAATTCAAGGTTGATTGAAGACCCGGCTTCTATTGTATCCAGTTGAGGAGTATAACGGATCCATCTTGTGTTAAAGTCAAGTTCAAATATTGAAGCTATGTCGCCATCCGGACTATCGAGTATTGCTGCAAAAGCCCACACCATATTATTCCATCGAGGTGTAATGCAAATCCCACCGCGTCCCTGAAGATTTGGATCGAGATTTCTAATACTCGTTACAAATCGAATCTCCTCAGTCTGCGGATTCACCTTGAATACCGAGATGTCAGGTTGATCCTCATCGTCTTCAATGTCCTTATTATTAATAATATAAAGGGGACATCCGTCAGGATCGTCCCTGTACCAGGTGAGTCCGTATTTACGAATTCTATCACCATCGCGTGGATCATTGGTTCTGAATTGCCTAATTGTTCGGAATTCGTCCTCAACAAGTTCAAGCTCGAAAATATCATTTGATATCGAAGAGACATAGAAGTGTCCGGTCTCCGGATCAACTGTAATGTTGCGAAGCGAAGTTAGACGATCCGCAAGATCATAAGTGTTTAATAACTCACCGGTTTCAATATCTATTTCCATAATATAATTGTTTCCTGTATGGCAGCCGAATAAACTACCTTCATAGTATACTATTTCACGTAAACCATATCTGTCATCAATAGGTTGTTCTAGTCTCTCAATGTAATTTCCCCATTTGTCAAAGAAATAGAAATAGTTGACCATATCACCACCACAGCTTCCCGTTATTATCCATTCGTCATTGACAAATTCAATTCCATTAATACGATAATCATCAACGGTATCGGTGACGTTCCAGCTATGCAGTAAATCCCAGGCATCGTCGGGGTCGTCGCGTTTGCTCCCCGGCTTCGGAGAAACCGGGCTACGGTTTATTCCTGCCGGTGGCGCAGCGGATTGCTCATCATCAACCAGGAGAGTGTAGCGACTGTTGAAATAGAGTGAACTGTTCCCATTATTTGACGCGGTAACGTTTCTGATGCAGCTTGCAACCGGTTCCAATGCAACATTCAATTGGGGTGGTTCCAGGTCGAACTCAGGATGCAGCATTTCAATGTTAACTTCTATTGTATCATCAGGAATAACTTCTAAATCTTCGATAGTATAATCAGCCCAGAATTCCTTGAATGCCGATATTGTCTCGGGAAATAATATGTCTGCAATGACGTCTGTGATGAGATATTCACCGTTTCCATCAGTTTCAGTCCAACCGGTGTAACGGCAGGAGACCAGAACTCCTTCAATCGGCTCATCATTTGAAGCGTCTACAACAGTCCCGCGAATGCAACCGGTAGATCCACCAAATCCTTCAGGCATAGTGGTAAATTTAATGGCTAACTCGTCCTCGAGCGGGACAGCGCCCGGGTGATAACGGTTCCAGTAGGAATATTCGAGCCCGTCAGTCTGTTCCGGATTGCCGATGCCGACGGTTCCGTAAGGCGTGTCCCAATGAAAGCATTGCCGTGTGTTTGAAATTTCAAGATACTGGAATACAATGTCGCCGTCACCCGTAAATGATGGATGGAATTCGGTGTCGTAGAGGATCGCCTGGAATGTCATTAGCGGTTCCCCTCCGCCATTCGGGCTTAGTCGCCTTACTTTTGACCATTCCACAATGAAGATATGCTCTTCTTCGTCATAATAATAATAGATACCGCCATCATGTGTTGTGAGTAAATCATTCCAATACGGGCATATCATCCCGGACGCCACCATACCGCCGGGTATGCGCCGGTTGCGCCCAGTAAATAGGTTTACCTGGTTGCCCATCGCCATCCAGCCGTTGGTGCAGACTGTTATCTGATCGAATTCCTCACCGTAATACGTAAAACTGAACGGCAGATCTAACAGAACACTCTCGTCGTCTTCTTCTGCTGTATCTGAAAGTTCCGTATCTTCACCATCGCCGTCCTCATTCGGATCAATTTCGAGCCAGTTGAACTCTGGAGTGGAAAACCAACCCTCGTCCTGATTGTCGAGGCATATATAACCGTAACTGTCCGGACCAAACGGATCCGATTCAACTGCTTCGCCTATTACAAGTGAAAAGCGGGATGTGTCCGTAAAACCGTTTTCAGCCTCAAATACAAGTATGAAATCTGCTGGGGAACCAGCGATATGAAGACCGTTAGCGTTCAGTCGAAAGGCGCCTTCTGAAGTCTGGCTTTCACCTACATCAATCCGGTTAAATTGTTCTTCCTGTCCAATTACTCTTACCGTGTGTGTCAGGCTTATTAAAGTTGCCGTTAATGCAGGGGAAGCAGTCGATCCTATGTTCTGGATAGTAATGCTCATTTCCGCCATTTCACCCGGTTCGAGCGGTTCATCTACCCATTCTAATTCGCTGAATTCAAGGTTGGGACTCTCTACAGGAATGCTGATAGAACTTACCCATTCAACATCTCCACAAGTTACCGTTACGTTAAACACAGCATTTCCACCATCCGGGAAGCCTCCGCCTATCCGCACCCAGAAGTCCGTTTCAAGGGTTTCACCGGGTCGGGGGGCTTGGTCAAGGTTTGCCTCAGCTTCGAAAACCTCAAGCTGCGGGTGATCGGTAGAGAGAACCAATGATAGTTCCCCTTCAGGTTGTTCCTCGCCATAGTTGACGATTTCGACGGTTATGTTCAGTTCATCGGTTGGATTAGCGCCGTCGTCATCGTTTTCAATCTCCCATTCACCTGCTCCGATGAACATCTCAGCATCAATGATCTCAATGTCAGCAAGGTAGGACATCAGGTTATGTCCGGTAACGGTCAGCATAACTTCACCATCGTCAATCCATTCATTATCCGGATTAAAAACAACCATTCCATCTTCATCGGTATATCCGACAACCTGAAATACATCGGCTTGATAGAGGCAAACCCGAATATCCTCAGCGTCTTCCTCGTCATCAGCATAAGCAACGTGCACAGCATAACAAGTTGCGCCGCAATTAATTTCTTCTTGATGCTCAACGATCAATTCTCTGGGTGTATCGGTGTAAAGATCAACAGCAGGGTCGCCCATCAGGTTATAGATATAGGTTGACGTCAACCAGCTTTCCTGTTCGTGGTTTTCGGGGTGGGCGATGTCGCCTCTGCCTTCATAGTTTCGATAGAGGTCAAGCTTTCCGCGCATTAACGCCCAGCCTTGCGTCGTTATCTCATCTGCAAATATCCCTCGCATAGTTCCGGCTATGATCAGATTGTTGTAGGGTGTGTGAGTGCCGCCTGCGGCTCCGATAGCTCCAATGGCGCCGCCATTAATGTTGTTAATAAATCTCTCTGTATAGCTATGATTATCACAATGGAACTCTGCAAAGTCACCGGTATTACAGGTAGCAAGTATAACCAGGGGAAGCATTCCACCGTTTCTATAATTATCAACATTGTCACAATGAAATCCATTCATCAAATACCAACCTCTGAAAGTAAAAAAACTAATACCTTGCTGGATATGGCTATTAATAAAATCGGTTGGGTTACCTTGAAAGCGGAACTCGCCAACGTCATCATAACCGTGGCGTAAAAGTAGATTTTTCACCCAGCGGCTTACGTCATTAGTAGATAGTCCGCTACGCGGATCCGCGGCTGCTACTGCGGCTCTTTTCTGCCATCCCTCTTCCTCGTCATCGCCGATATAAGGGTCTGATTCATAATTAATTATCTTTTCAACAACGCCACTTAGCATTTCGGTTGTCTGAAATGGAAGCCTGCCAATAGCAGCTTCCGGCAATACATCATCACCTTCAAGTTCACCATAGTGATGATCGCATTCATAAGGGTAGTCAGCGCCGTGACGTTCATTAAACCAAGCCATATAAAAATTACGACCGTTTCTTCCCTGACCGCAAATAACCACGTATTCCGGAGGGACATCCCATTCATCATAAGCCTCCTGGATTGCAGTCTTGATCACATTCGGATCTCCATTACTTTGAACACGAATGATTTCCGCTGTCCACCCCATCCGTCTGCGCCATTCAACAAGCGGTTCCAGACGTTCAACAACATCATCCCAATTCCCGGTAACGTAAAGGATAGAACCCTGAGTTGACGGGTCATCCCTTGAGGGCGTGGGCGGATTTTCAACCAGCGATCTGATAATCCTGTTAAACATCGGTGTCTTTACGTTGCGCTCGGGATTGGCAACGATGTTCTCACCGATTCCTGTGTAGGTCAGCTCGAAATCCAGTTCCTCGTTGACGCACATCTGACCTGTAGAGCGGTTATACTGCATCGGAAAAACGGTTACACTCACCATCCTAATCCCTCGCATAATGGCTGGCTTACCAATTACAACGGGCTGGGGGGGCCAAAAACCTTCGTGTCGTGCATAATCGGGATCTTTGGCAATACAGGGCTTATCACTGTTATCGAGATTAGCTGACAGGATCGGATTAACATCCTGGATGATGTGGGATTTGATCTGGTTTGTTTTAAGTTTGACGTCGCTTTGAGGTGGAATGAGGATCATCCGCGATACACAGGGTAGATCGGGGTACCCTTCTTGAGCGATAGTCAGTTCACCGTCAATGGAGAACTTGTCGAACGATTGACCGTTGATGTCAACCTGTTGATGATCGAGTTCGTCAACATTGAACGTGAGACGGGTTGCAAAGAGGTTATCTTGAATAAGATCAACCGATACCGCTGTCAACTCGTTGTGGTTGACAGAATGTGCTGCTTGGGTAGCAGCAATTGGGCAGGTTGCTATGAAAAGAAGTGAAAGAAGCAACAAAACCGCAGAAAAACGATTCCTTAACATAATACTCCTCCAATCGCTTTGAAATCATTTCGTCAGGTGTTAACACCTGACACAACTAAACAAAGGATTAACACCTGACACAACTTTGAAATAGTGTCTTTATTATATTATAAGGATTATTGAAGAATATCAAGTGCTCTACGTCACAAACTGTGACTTTTATAGTAAAAAAATTAGAAATTTGAATATATTGCCATGATTTAAGTGTTCCGTCTAATAATTAGTAGTTGATAAATTTGGTTAATCTAATAAGCTCTGTTGTTTATGTTTAAGGAATTCAATAAATTTACCCCTACGCAAACTTAGCGCTTGACAAAGTAATGTTAGTGTTGCATATTTAATTCATTAATTTAATCTCCAGTAAATATTGTCAAATTAAAGTAACTTAAAATCGTAAAACATACTAATTTGATTGGAATTTAATATTTTATAAAAGCAATTAATAAGGAAACCTTATGATTAAGAAAACACTTCTATTCCTCATTACCGTCTTGACTATATTTGCAATCGGGTTCATCGGTTGCGATGGTAGCAGCAGCGGTGGAGGTCCTGCGGCGCCGAATACCGGAACGGTAAACGGGCGCGTGACAGATGCACAGAACGGTAACGGTATATCAAACGCCACCGTCTCTTCGGATGATGGTAAGAGCGTAACCACAGATAATAACGGGAATTACAGTCTGGAGGTCGAAACCGGTTCGCGCACTATTACTATCAGTATGAACGGTTACAATCGGAGCAGTCAGAATGTCGAAGTTACGTCCGGTGGAACACATAATGCGAATTTCGCATTGAGCACACTGGACAACAACAACTCCGGTACAGTCTCCGGTCAGGTGACCGATTCGCAGACAAGCAACGTTATTCAGGGTGCCGTAATATCAACCGATGACGGACAGACGACTGCAACGGATAATAACGGCAATTACAGCTTCCGCGTGGGAAGCGGACAGCGTACTATAACCGTTGAAGCGAATGGTTATAATTCGAGCAGTCTGAACGTTCAAATTCAAACCGGTGGCACACAGACCGCTAACTTCTTGCTGAGTCCTCTGGATTCTAGCAACTCAGGTACCGTTTCGGGCAGAGTGACAGATTCTCAAACCGGAAACGGCCTTGTAAATGCGACAGTCACGTCAGATGACGGACAAGCGACTACAACGGATAACAACGGCGACTACAGCTTCCGCGTCCAAACCGGATCGCATTCTATCACTGCCCAAGCAAGTGGTTATTCACCGATACATCAAGACGTACAAGTTGCTGCCGGTGCAGCGAAAACTGTAAACTTCACGCTGGTTGCCTTACCAGCAGAAGGAACAGTTTCCGGTAAGGTTACTGATTCGCAGACCGGTGATGCTATATCAGGTGCAGCTGTTTCTTCGGATGATGGCAAGAGCGCAACTACGGACAACAACGGTGACTACAGCTTTGAGGTGGGAACCGGTTCACGCACAATAACAGTTACCGCTGATGGATACAATACTTCCAATAATGCGGTTCTAGTTACCGAGGATGGTTCGCATACGGTCAACTTTGCGCTGACTCCTTCAGGTGGTAATGAGACCGGTACCGTTTCCGGTCGGGTGACCGACTCGCAGACCGGCAACGCTATATCCGGTGCAGCCATTTCTTCGGATGATGGCAGGAGCGCAACTACGGACAGCACTGGTAACTACAGCTTCGAGGTTGGAGCTGGTTCGCGTACAATCAGTGTTAACGCCAATGGATACAATACCGCCAGTCAGACGGCTCAGGTTACCGACGGCGGATCGCATACGGCTAATTTTGCACTTACTCCTTCGGGCGGTGGCGGTGAAACCGGTACCGTTTCCGGTCGGGTTACCGACTCACAGACCGGCAACGCTATACCCGGTGCAGCCATTTCTTCGGATGATGGCAACAGCGCAACTACGGACAGCACTGGTAACTACAGCTTCGAGGTTGGAGTCGGTTCGCGCACAATCACTGTTAACGCCAATGGATACAATACCGCCAGTCAGACGGTTCAGGTTACCGACGGTGGATCGCATACGGTCAACTTTGCACTGACTCCTTCAGGTGGCGATGAAACCGGTACCGTTTCCGGTCGGGTGACCGACTCGCAGACCGGCAACGCTATATCCAGTGCAGCCGTTTCTTCGGATGATGGCAGGAGCGCAACTACGGACAGCACAGGTAACTACAACTTCGAGGTTGGAGCTGGTTCGCGCACAATCACTGTTAACGCTGATGGATACAATACCGCCAGTCACACGGTTCAGGTTACCAACGGTGGCTCAAATATGGTCAACTTTGCACTGACTCCTTCAGGTGGTGGCGATGAAACCGGTACCGTTTTCGGTTGGGTGAGAAATTCCGAAACCATCAATCCTATATCGGGTGCATCTGTTTCATCCGATGACGATCAGAGCACAATTACTGATAATAACGGCTATTACAACTTCGAGGTTGGAGCTGGCTCGCGCACAATAACTGTTAACGCTGATGGATATAATACTGCTGATCAGACGGTTCAGGTTGGCGATGGTGGATCGCATACGGTCAACTTTGCTCTGACTCCTTCAGGAGGCGGTGATGAAACCGGTCAAGTTTATGGTACTGTTACCAATTCCCAGGATGGCGAACCGGTTGAGGGTGCAGTTGTAGAGTCTGATAATGGAGAATCCACTTCGACGAATGGCGAAGGCGAATACGAATTCACTGTTGCCGGCGGTTCTCGCACCTTAACCGTTAATGCAGACGGTTTCTATGAAAATAGTGACCAGGTTTTGGTCACTGCCAACGAATCAACTGAGAAGAACTTTGTGATATCACCGGAGTTAGGCGGTGGGGGCGAACAGTTCCGGTTCGTTTTGACATGGGGCGCCGATCCCAGTGACCTGGACAGCCATCTTAAAACTCCATTTAACACTCCATTTGATCATGTTTACTTTGGATCGCCAGGAAGCTCTGACAGCCCGCCTTACGTCACCTTAGACCATGATGTTACTAACGGCAATGGTCCTGAAACAATGACCATCCATCGTCTTTCTGACGGGACATATCGATACTACGTCCATAATTACTCCGTCAATGGTGATCTTGCAGGATGTGGCGCACAGGTAGCCATTTATAACGAGGGTGGGTTGCTTCAGACCGTAACTGTTCCCGGTGAAGGAGGCGGCGGTGATGGTACCGGTCAGATTGTGTATTGGACTACAGAAAACCTCGATGCTCAAAGACTCTACTCCTGGTATCATGACGGAGTGCATGTCAACAACGTAACAGGCGGGCATCTGATGAAAGAGAACGAACCGGAACCGAATGGTCCCTATACGGTTACCCACAATGAAGTGCCGTCAGGACCGCATACTTATCGATTTGATACTATTCTTAATAATCGAACCGTAACGGTGTGGAGTGGTTCGGTAACAGTTTATGACGATCAATGTACCGTAGTACGATTGTATGGTGGTGGTAACGTTCCTCCTCCAGGTCCCAATTCACCGGACGATGACGAACGTTACTGGTATGTCTGCGAAGTCGATGGTTCTACAGGACAATTAACCATCATTAACGAGCTTCGTAGTGAAGCGCCTGAAATTATGGGTGATATAGAAATGCATCCCAAGTGGTAGAAAGGATTTAGGCAAAATAAAAGCTCCTCTGGTGCAAACCAAAGGAGCTTTTTATTTTATTGTGCAATCAATTTGGAGACTGTTAGGACACCGTTCCTGAAAGCAGAACATGCGATGTTGTTTGCTGTCAACCACGGTTGGTTGACAGCTATCGAGGATGGATGTAGTACGCCAGGAGGGATTCGAACCCACGACCTTATGCTCCGGAGGCATACGCTCTATCCAACTGAGCTACTGGCGCGGAAAATTGGCTCTGGGCTCTTTAGGCTTTGGGAGTTACCAAAGCCCAGAGCCCAAAGCCTACTCTCTATTCATCAATCGTGATATAGCATTGTAATAAGCGTCTGCAAGTTTTTCGATAGGTAAATTAAACATACCTTTCCAAATATAGCGATCTCCACCGGTTATACCAATCTTTTTATATGGCACACCGTGGTTTTCTGCTCTTTTTACAAACAGATCGATGTCTTTTCGATTGACTGAAACCACCACGCGTCCGGGGGATTCGCTGAATAAATGCTCTTTTAATGACCTCTCTATCGGGTAATCAATAACCACTCCGCTTTTGGTTCGTTTATTGCTTATGCAGCATTCAGCAAGCGTTACGGCAAGCCCCCCATCAGATACATCGTGCGCTGAATTTATTAAGCCACCCTCAACTAAACCAACGAGTAAATCTATTAATCGTCTCTCGTTATCAAAGTTTACCAGTGGTATCTTTCCAGCGGTTTTATTATGAAATACTTTCAGATAGCTGCTGCCTCCCAAACCATAATCCAATATTTCACCCAATAAATAGACATCATCACCGGATTGTGTGAAAAACGATCCAACGTTTTTAGAGACGTCATCCATAACTCCCAACATTCCAATCACCGGAGTTGGGAGAACCGCCTGACCGTGCGTTTCGTTGTAAAATGATACGTTACCGCCAGTGACGGGCGTGTCCAGCGCCCGGCAAGCTTCCCCCATTCCAGCAACTGCTTCGTGAAAAAAGTAGTAAATCTCAGGTTTATAAGGATGTCCGAAGTTCAGACAGTTGGTGACGGCAACCGGACGAGCGCCGGTGCAAGCCACGTTACGAGCTGATTCAGCGACAGCCAGCATTGCACCGCGCCGCGGATTGAGACTCACGTAGCGAGCATTGCCGTCCGTCTTTACCGCTAGTCCCTTGTTTGTTCCTTCAACGCGGATGACCGCAGCATCACCGAAACCGGGCTCTAATGCCGTATTAGTTCGCACGGATTGATCGTACTGCTCGTAGATCCACTCTTTCGATGCAATATCCGGTGAGGCTAACAAGGTCAACAGGCTTTGTCCCGGATCATCCGGTTCAGGCAGCGACAGCGGGTCGAAGGCTTCCAATTCGTCAAGTTCCACCGGTCGTTTATATTCACGTTTGTATTGCGGAGCGCCACCGCCTAATGCCAGATCCCACGCAGGCACATCGGCAACTTCAAATCCTTTCTGATATATACGCAGCCTGCCGCTATCTGTAACTTCACCGATCCTGGCTGCTTCAAGCTCCCATTTTTCCAAGACTTCAAGGATTTTATGCTCTTGACCTTTCTTAGCAACCAAGAGCATCCGTTCCTGAGACTCTGACAGCATAATTTCCCAGGGCTCCATCTCGTCCTCACGAAGAGGAACGAGGTCGAGGTTGATATCCATACCGACTCCACCGGCAGCAGCCATTTCGGACGACGAGCAGGTCAATCCTGCGGCGCCCATATCCTGTATTGCAACGACCGCGCCTGTATCAGCAAGTTCGAGCGTGGCTTCCAGTAACAGCTTCTCAGCAAATGGATCGCCTACCTGAACTGCCGGTCGTTTGGCTTCGTTGTCCTCTGATAGCTCTTCCGACGCAAAAGTAGCGCCGTGCATACCGTCGCGTCCGGTACGTGAACCAATGTAAAAAACTGGATTGCCGATGCCTTCTGCGCGCGCCCTCATCAGCTTGTCAACTTTAAGAATGCCTACTGCCATTGCGTTGACCAGTGGATTACCAGTGTAAGCAGGATCGAATATCACTTCCCCGGCGGCGGTTGGTACGCCGAAACAATTGCCATAATGTGCAATCCCCCGCACTACCCCATCCAATAAGAACCGATTATGAGGATCGTCAAGATTGCCGAAATGCAGCGAGTTCAACGCTACAAGCGGACGAGCTCCCATTGTAAATACATCGCGCAGAATACCGCCCACACCAGTAGCAGCGCCTTGGAACGGTTCAACAGCAGACGGATGATTATGGCTCTCAATCTTGAAGACTACAGCCAATCCATCACCGATGTCAACCATACCGGCATTCTCTTCACCTGCGTCAACTAACAGCCTGCCTCCTGAGCGTGGCAAGGTCTTCAGCTCAAGGATAGAATTCTTATACGAAGCATGTTCCGACCACATACTGGCGAAGATGGCAAGTTCGGTAACGTTGGGAATGCGTCCCAATATCTCAGCAACGCGTTGAAATTCCTCTTCGTTCATCGCCTGGGCTTTGGCTTCCTCGACGGTAGCAGGACGTAAAGGGTTGTGAATGGTCATATTGTTTATTCTTTACATTGTCAGTTTAGAGTCCAGCCTTCAGGCTGTTTTCGAGTTCAGAGTTCAACCTTTAGGTTGTTTTCCCTTCTCTGACTCTCGGAGTGAACTTCAAGCTCAAGACAACCTAAAGGTTGAACTCTGAACTCGAAAACAAAAAATTCTGCGTAATCTGCGGATAAATAATAACATGCGACAAGAGTGTCGCATCTACTGCCCGACTCGAACATTAACGCTTGACAGCACCACTGATCCCTCAGGCAGCCTTTCAAACCGTAGTAGTTCCCGGTCTCTCGCCATTTTGTGAAATGCCTCTCGCAGATTAGGCATAATGGAAATGATAATCATAGTTGAAATTGCTTTGCCTAATAAAACATTTTCGCTCTCCCAAGTACCATCCTTATTAAGCTTGACTTGCGGTGTTTGTATGAAATAACCGCCGGATCTATCAGAAAGAACTATCCAGACGGAAGAATCTATCGGGAAATTATGGCGTCCTCTGGGCGATGGATCCATTTTGCCGGATGGAAGAATTTGACCTGGTTTGGGATAATCGAAAATAAATTTTCCTCCGAGAGGATAGCTGCCATATCTAAGCTCATGAGGATGTTCATACTTAGTCTTGGTGCATCCGAAGTTGAAAAAGACAAGTGATGCAACAGAGAATATCCATAATATCAGTGATAAGTGATTTGTTTTATTGTAAAACTGCATTCTGATTCCCTCGAAACAATCCCAACAAACACCCAACCCTTTCCTTCAATTCCTTCCTTTCCACAATCATATCCAAAAATCCGTGTTCCAGCACAAATTCGGCGCTCTGAAATCCTTCCGGCAGGTCTTGACCTATGGTCTGTTTGATGACGCGCGGTCCGGCAAAACCGATCAAGGCGCCGGGTTCGGAGATATTCACGTCACCTAACATCGCAAAGGACGCTGTTGTACCGCCGGTTGTCGGATTAGTCAGTATCGAAATAAACGGCTGCGGTAAATTTGACAGCCTGACCAGCGCAGCGGATACCTTTGCCATCTGCATCAGCGAAAAGATGCCCTCCTGCATTCGCATCCCCCCAGAGCAGGAAACTACTATCATCGGACAACGGTTTTCAACAGCGCGGTTTATAGCTCGTCCAAGCTTCTCACCGACAACCGAACCGACGCTTCCTCCCATAAAAGCGAAATCCATCACTGAAAGTTCGACCTTGTGATCAGACATTATCCCGCTGAAACACCTGATAGCATCGGTAAGACCGGATTTCTTGGTGTATTTGGTTATCCTGTCCGGATATGCAGCAGTATCCTTGAATTTTAGTGGATCGGTGGATTTAACCGTGGCGTCGTGTTCCAGCCAGCTTCCCTCGTCAAGTAGGAGTTCCACATATCCACCTGATGACATCCTGAAGTGATAACTGCATTTTGGGCATACCTGATGGTTATCTTCGAGTGTTTTATGGAATAGTATCTCACTACAGGAATTGCATTTAGTCCAGACTCCATCAGGAATTTCCCGCTTTAATGACGAAGCGAGTTTCCCTTTGTCCCGTTTGAACCAGGCTGCCATATCTATTTCACCTCCAAGTTATATACCAAGGCATCCTCTTTATCTTTGTAATATTCTTTCTGAAAGCCAACCTCACAAAAGTTCTCTTGTTTGTAAAATTCAATAGCCGGTGTATTTGATCGTCTGACTTCCAGCTTTATCAGATTCTGTTTGTGTCGTCTAACAAATAGGTACAGATAATTCATCATTAGTTGGGCAATGCCCTTGCGTCTATAAGGAGCGTCAACAGCAAGGTTTACCAGATGTGTATAGTCTTTCGACGGCATAGCGATTAAATACCCTATAAGTTCTTTACCTGTGAATGATCCCCAAGAAATAACAGATGCATGTATCATCGCTTCAAGCCACTCTTCAGACCAGGGATCAGGGAAACAACGTTGCTCTATTGCCAGCATTTCAGATAAATGATCATGACGCAGGTTGCGCACTATAACTGTTTTTTTAATTGTCTCAGACACGTTAATGGTGTATTCTAATAATTGCTATTAGTTTATACCTTTCCGGGTGATTACTTTGGAGTGCGCAAGCATGGCTTGCGCACTCCAAAGTATTGAATACGTAAAAGATAATTCTATTTTACAAGGGAATGTCAAAATAATGTGATCGATAATTACGCGTAAATGCTTATACTGTCCACAACTTTTAAAGCATCCACCACTTGCTCGACATCATGCACACGCACCATATCAGCCCCAAACATTGCTCCTGCCACAATAGATGCAATAGTCCCCGACAGTCTATCCTGTACCGGTTTCTCCGTCAATAAGCCGATGAATGACTTACGTGACGTTCCTAATAATACTCCACAAGCAATGTTATGTAATTCACCGATACGCCGAATAAGTTCGAGGTTATGCACCAATAACTTGCCGAACCCAATACCCGGGTCAACGAGTATACGATCACGCGAAACACCACCGGTTTCAAATTTTTCAACAGCCCTGGTCAGATAACTTATAACCTCATCTAATAAATCATTATAAACCGGGTTTTGCTGCATATCACGCGGTGTTCCCTTGATGTGCATAAGAACGGCGCCGACGCCTGTTTCTGCTACAATCCCCGCCATTTCAGGATCGAAATTACCGGCGCTGATGTCGTTCACCATACTTGCGCCTGCATCAATAGCTCTTCGAGCCACTTCCGATTTATAGGTATCTACAGAAATCGGTATATCTACTTTCCTTGACAGTGCGGCTATTACCGGAATAACACGGGATAATTCCTCTTCCAACGGTACGGGATCGCTGCCCGGTCGAGTTGATTCACCGCCTATGTCAAGTATATCCGCTCCTGCGGCTGTCAGGTTTATTCCTCTTTCGACTGCCGCATCTAACTTGAAAGCTTCTCCACTATCTGAAAACGAATCCGGGGTTACATTTACAACACCCATCACTAATGTGTGTGTGCCTAACGTTAATTTATGGTCTCGCATTTGCAGCGTGCGTATTTTGCGTGAAATATGGTTCTTCAAAGCAGTCTTACAGATTTTCTACATAGCTTATTCGTATTTCACGTCCTACGCCACCACCGCCGCGCGCATCGTCATCCTGATTGATAATTACATCTCTCAAATGCAAGTCAATAGCCAGTCTTTCTGCAAACGTCCAACGGATACCCAAGTTTAAGTAACCGCGTCCTTTACCAAGAGATGATCCTTTCCGGTCGTTGAGCCCAGCGGAGTATTCTCCTATAAATGCAAGTTGTTTAATTAATCGAAAATCAACGCCGGTATAGAAATCCAATGACTTGGAGTCGTCTGCAGTCGGATTCATATTTACTCCGAAATGTCCGCAGATTTCTCCCATAGGCCAGAGCTTAAAGTTCTTGCCAAGCGCCAGATAATATCCCTTTGCTTTGTACTGGTAACGATTGGTTGAATCGATCCAGGCGCCGTATCCCTGGTTAGTGAATCCGATAGTTATGGCAGGCAGAACATAGCTTTCATCGAGGATGCGGCACATTGCAAGCACTCCCGGTTGGATGTTCCAATCGGGTGAACTGTATCCAATTATACCGGTGCCTCCATAGAATAAACCAATACCTAACCTTCCGATCAAACCTGCTGTGAATCCAGCAAGTATACCACCGTCCGGATAAACGCGCAATTCGAAATCATAACTGCCCGATGCAGGACCTCCTGCGGAAGGACAATCAATGAGTTTCTGCAATGGTCGCACTCCTAAATCCTGTGCTGCTACTTGTGGTGGTAATAAACCTGACAGGATTAAGAGAATTGACAGGATTAATAGAAAAGTGGAAAAACGCATATCTTTCTATTGTGTTAAAATGGCATTCCGGGCATACCGAGGTTCCCCAAGCCGCCGGTCACCTTTCCCATAAGTTCTTCAGATTCGCTTTGTACTTTCTTGATGGCTTGGTTTACGGCAACTAATACGAGGTCTTCCAGTGTTTCAACGTCATCGGGATCCACTATTTCAGGATCTATCGTAAGTGATAATAATTCCGTTTGCCCGTTAATGCGAACTGTAACGGCTCCGCCTCCTGCGGTTTCTTCAACCTCTAACCGGGCTATTTCCTCCTGGGCGCTTGCCATTTGTGTCTGCATCTTCTGAGCCTGCTTGATGATTTTATTCATTCCTTTGGGAGCCCTGGGGGCTTTCATAGCGTTCTCCTGTTTTTAGTTATCAAGTTTATTCGTTCCCACGCTCTAGCGTGGGAACGAGATTATATAAACTAATCTAATTCACTAAACGAGCGCCAAATCTGTCTTTCAACTGTTTCAATGCCGGATCGCTGTTATTGTTTGTAAATGCAACTTCGGATCCAGGTATATCACCCAACTCTAATTCAAACTTCACCTTTCCGATAACAGCCTCTAATTCCTTCTGTAGTTCCGAACTAAGAGAACGTGCCGTATCAAGATGAATCTGCTTGTTAAACCTGATTTTCAGCGTCTGGTTTTCATAAGAAAATGGATAACCGCCAACTTTAATATTGTTCCCGCCCATTCTGTGATTTTTAGCAATATTGTCACAGATGTTTATCCATTCACGTTTTGCTGTCTCCAAAATATCTGTCGAAGCAACTGGAGTTGATACAGGTGTTTTCACTTCAACAGCGGATTCTTGTTTAACTGCCGGTTTAGGTTGTTTTTGAATTGGTTGTGAAGATGTTTTACTTATTACAGTTGATCTTGGTTGCGATACTTTGGTAGGTGGTTTTGTTAAATCATCATCTTTAAACCTATTTATAATATCTGTCAATATTACACTGGAATCTACCATGGCGAGCTTTAACAGCAATAATTGCAATCTGGTACGTGGGTTGAATTTGCGGCGGATGTCAACTTCGGCGGTGGAACAGAATTGTAACATACGTATCAGATCAGCGTCACTAAGTTGAGTTCCGGCTTTTGTGAAATCATCCTTGGCATCCGGATGAATATCTACTTTATCAATCCCGACCGACCGTACCTGTAATAATTGAACCAGTAATGACTCAAGCCCAATGATAAAATCCTGCGGATCTGTTCCTAATAGAGCTAACTCTTCATCGAGTTTGAAAGCTTCTGCCGTCGAACCGGAAGTTGTCAGATTAACGGCTCTGAAATAAAGATCAAGTCTGACGTCACCCACAACATCCGAAGCATCCTGACGCATCACTCTTCCATCTGCAAAGGCGATAACCTGGTCAAGCAGACTTAATGAATCGCGTATTGATCCATCAGCTTTACGCGCAATAATATCGAGCGCATCAACATCGTAAGGAATATCCTCTTTTGTGCATATATTCATTAGATGATTACGAATTTCAGCTACTGATACACGTCTGAAATCAAATCGCTGGCAGCGTGATAGAATCGTTGCCGGTACTTTCTGAGGATCGGTAGTTGCGAGGAAAAAATAAGCATGTTCCGGCGGCTCTTCGAGGGTTTTCAACAGCGCATTGAACGATTGCTCTGTAAGCATGTGGACTTCGTCAATGATATAAGCTTTAACGTTGCCTTCTATTGGAGCATACCGGATACCTTCTCGCAGTTTTCGAATCTCATCAATCCCGCGATTAGAAGCAGCATCTATTTCGATAACGTCTATGAAGCGTCCTTCGCCGATGGGAACACAAGCTGAACATTCGCCACAAGGTTCGACACCATCCGGGTTTTTACAATTTAGCGCACGGGAAAGCAGCCTTGCAACAGATGTTTTTCCAACACCTCGCGGACCGCTGAACAAATAAGCATGCGCTATTCTATTTTTAGTCAGGCTATTCAGCAAAGTGCGAACAATATGCGGCTGACCGACAACTTCCTCGAAACGTTTCGGACGCCAACGACGAGCTAAGACGAGATAGGACATTGTATTTGGGCTTTGGGCTTTAGGCTTTTGTCTTTAGGCTTTGCTGTCTAAAGACTAAAGACAAAAGACTATAGTATTTTTCCGACTGTGCCCCATTTTCGATCGCCTTATCACTTACATCCAACGACGCCCTGTGACTGATGCCCGGCAACCCCACGGCACCCGCTCACTACACTTACCGCTGCTACCTTCCGGTTCTGACGGGGTTAGGCGCGTGACCGCTGCGCGAGACCAGACCTTAAACGCCCCAGAAACGCGTGTCTGCAAGGAAAGGTGAGACCTCAAACAGGCTTGCGACCCCGCTATAGCGGATTGCGGGTTACAGGGCACCGCTAACTCCCCGTACACAGCCGGATTAATTTTTGTTTTACCGCAGAGATCGCAGAGAATAAACCATATATATGTTAAATCTGCGTAATCTGCGGTTAGAAAGTCAAGTGGAGCTGAGCGGGTTCGAACCGCCGACCTGTACGTTGCGAACGTACCGCTCTCCCAGCTGAGCTACAGCCCCTGATTCAAGAAAGATAATTTAATTCTTAATACTGTCCGAGTCAAGCTAAACTGAATTATTAAACTCACAACAGTGAACACGAAGAGCACGAAGAAGAAGAAAACGAAAATGAAATATACTATGATGTTATTTTAGGAATAATCTATTGACAATTATATTTATAAAATTTATATTGATATGTTCACAAAGAAAAGCGCCCATAGCTCAATCAGGCAGAGCAAGTGACTCTTAATCACTAGGTTCCAGGTTCGATTCCTGGTGGGCGTACAAGATATCCTTTCCCGGAAGAACATTTTACAAGGATATTCAGGATAAACAGGATTTAATTTCACTTGAAAAAAATAGAATCCCCCGCTGTCAACCCGCTGCGGTTGACAGCATTATTGGGAGTGTTGCTGTCAGGGACGGCGCCCTGACAGCGGGTCAGTTTTTATGGCTGGACTCTGAACTTTGTTTGTCTTAGCGATTTCCCTTTTGTTTCTGTACTTTTTTGCGCTCTAACCCAAGCATCCCTTAGAGTAACCACTCGATTGAATACCAGCTTGCTATTAGTAGAATCCGAATCCACACTGAAATACCCTAACCGTTCAAATTGACAGCTATATCCGGCGCTGACACCTGCAAGGTTTGGCTCAATCTTACATGTTATCAATGTTTCTAATGATTCAGGATTTAAGTAATATTTAAAGTCTTTCCCTTCTTCAATGTCCAACGGGTTCTCTCTATTAAACAACCTATCGTACAACCGCACCTCCGCTTCGATTGAATGGGCTGCTGATACCCAGTGCAGCGTTGCTTTGACCTTGCGCCCATCTGGAGAATTGCCGCCGCGCGATGCTGGATCGTAAGTACAGTGCAGCTCGATTACCTCGCCAGTTTGCTCATCCTTCACTACACTTACGCATTTGATGAAATACGCATAACGCAGCCGAACCTCGCGTCCCGGTGCAAGACGATAGAATTTCTTAGGCGGGTCTTCTTTAAAATCATCCCGCTCTATGTATAGTACTCGCGAAAATGGAACCTTGCGCATTCCTGCTGATGGATCCTCAGGATTGTTAACGGCGTCCATCTCCTCAACAAGGTCTTCGGGATAATTATCAATCACTACTTTTAGCGGACGCAAAACAGCCATATAACGCGGAGCCCGCTTGTTCAAATCCTCACGCAGGCAGTGCTCTAACAACGCAACATCCACTATGCTGTCCCGCTTTGCCACTCCGATGCGCTCGCAGAAGTTACGAATCGCTTCCGGTGTATAACCTCGTCGCCTTAGCCCTGATAGTGTCGGCATTCGCGGGTCATCCCAACTATTGACATACCCTTCTTCCACCAATTCCCGAAGTTTTCGCTTGCTCAGTACCGTATAATTGAGGTTGAGTGGTGCAAATTCGATTTGCTGGGGGTGATGGACTTCCAATTCGTCGAGATACCAGTCGTACAGCGGTCGATGATCTTCAAACTCCAATGTGCAGATTGAATGTGTGATTCCCTCGATAGAATCTGATTGACCGTGCGTAAAATCGTACATTGGGTAGATGCACCAATTGTCTCCAGTGCGGTGATGCGTGGCTCTGAGGATGCGGTACATCACCGGATCACGCATATTCAGATTCCCGGATTCCATATCAATCTTTGCGCGCAGAACGCGTGCTCCATCCGCAAATTCACCGTTTCGCATACGTTCGAATAGATCGAGATTTTCTTCAATTGAACGGCTGCGATAAGGGCTTTCTTTACCCGGTTCCTTCAGAGTGCCTCGGGTTTCCCGTATTTCAATAGCGGTCAAATCACAGATGTATGCCTTGCCTTTTTTAATCAACTTGACGGCGAATTCATACAGTTTATCAAAGTAATCCGACGCATAGTGCAACCGGTCTCCCCAATCAAAACCAAGCCAACGGATGTCTTCCTGAATTGCTTCGGCATATTCGATGTCCTCTTTAGCAGGATTGGTATCATCGAATCTCAGATTGCACAACCCGTCGAATTCTTTAGCGAATCCAAAATCGAGGCAGATCGCTTTGGCGTGTCCGATATGCAAATAGCCATTCGGTTCTGGCGGAAATCGCGTATGCACACGACCGCCGTTTTTATTGATCCGCAAGTCTTCTACAATGATATTGCGGATGAAGTTTGAAGGGATGTTTGGTTCTGGATTAGTCATAGTTTTTAATGTTTTTTTATTCTTGACATTAACCTTATAATGTAGTAATGTATGTATATGTTTACAATACATATTTTATAAACATATTGATGATTCTGTTGAAATACTTCCTATTGTCATTCCCGCGAAGGCGGGAATCCAGTTTTAAGAGCTTTAAATACTTGAAAACTCTGGATTCCCGCCTTCGCGGGAATGACAAAACAAGAAGGATATTCTGTAATAATTGACTTTTTCAACAGAATCATTGATATTCTGTTAATATAGCAAGTAGCAAGTTCAGAGTTCAAGCTTTAGCTTGGAGTTTGGATTATAATTCACAGCAGATTAAACGGATTAAGCAGATAGAAAAATGAAACATCATAATTTCAATCCGAGAATTGCTGTCGTTGGTTACGGCAAAGTCGGCAAGGTTTTGGTAAAAGCGTTTATCCAGGCTGGCTATGAACTAACAGGCATTGTAGTCAGTTGTTCAGCTAAAAAACCAGCGCTGAAAGATGGACGATTGTTATTCTTTGATAAAATAGTTCAACTTCCTGACGAAACCGATTTTATCGTTCTCTGTGTCAGAGATTTTCAGATCGAGGGATTGGCAAAGGAGATCGTAACGAGGAAAGGTTTCCACGCAGGAACGGTTATAGCGCATACTGCCGGAGCAGTATCAGCGGAGATCCTTGCGCCGGTGCGAGATGTGGGAGCGTTACCTCTAAGCTGGCATCCGATGCAGACCTTTGTCGGCGGTGAGGATGCTGATTTGTTATGTGGCGTCACGTTCGGAATAGACGGTGATCCAGAAGCGGTTTCTCTGGGTGAAGAGTTAGCCATCAAAATAGGTGGGATACCATTTATAGTGCCTCCTGATAAGCGAACCACCTATCACTTGGGCGCCGTTATGGCGTGTAATTTGATGTCCGGTTTGGTGAGTATGGCTATGCAGTTACTAAAGGAAGCCGGAATGAACGATAAACGAGCGATGGAAGCCTTAAGTCCACTAATAGTAAAAACAGCTCAAAACCTCAGCAGAATCGGCTTACCGGATTCGATATCGGGACCGCTCCGTCGTGGAGATGAAAAAACGATCGGATTGCATTTGGATATATTGGAAAAGCATCCTGATTTGAACGTCGTTTATAGAGTTTTGAGCCGTGAGCTTCTTAGACGATTAGGAAATGAAGATAATATCAAGAAATTGAGTTCATTATTAATGTTGTGATGTTGTGGCGTTGTGGAAAATAAGGGGACAGTATACCTATTTTTATAAATACTCTTTATAATAACGACAGACCATAGAAAAAATAGGTATACTGTCCCCTTATTTTCCAGCAATACAACAATCAAAACCACCCTTCCAACCGCAGGTGCAATCGGGCATTCTGAAAAGCTTCCCCTTCTGCAAGAGCTAAATCCAAGCCTAATCTTCCCGCCTTGGTGAGCATCATTGCGGTTATTCCGAATGAAAGGGGAAATTCCTTTCGCGGTTTGATGCGTGGATCCACACGATAAGCATAGCCTACATCAGTAAACAGCCCCAGGTAGCTTTCATTGTCGGGACGCCAGCGCAGTTCAATCGCAGCCCATCCAGCGCCGCGCGATAGAATGCTCGATTCCTCATATCCTCTGACGGAACCAATCCCCCCCAGTCTGGTTAATTCTTCCAGTACAACACCGGATCCCGAAATATCACTAAATCCTAAACGCTCAAACAGAATAAGATTATGATAGATTGATCGTACATACGCCACCGACGCCTCATCCCGCCTTAAACGACTTGATCCACGGGCCCCATCGTGCCAATATCTTACGGCAGAAGCGGAACTGATACCGGCACTGAAACCGAGTGTCGGATTCCAGTCATTATCGAAGCTGTTGTACTTAATACCTCCCTGCAGCCAGATTGCGTGAGAACCGATATCCGTTACGGCGCTGTCACTGCCGCTGATATACTCGCTTGCAATTGAGCCTGAAAAGGTCAAGCGGTACGACGGTTCCCACTCAAGAGTTGATTTATACCGGGTGGTTGCGCTGAGTGTATCCTCAATCCATTGCTCGAATTCAACCGTTGCGTGATAAGGATGACTCAATATCCACGGTTCTCGGTAACTGACCTGGATCCCACGCCGTGATGGATCAAGCCCTAACCATTCCAGTCGCAGTTTCCGACCGGTTCCAAGGATATTTCCGAATTGTATCTTAAATTCACCTGTTGGTTTTGCCTCACCGGGCGCCGCAGAAAGCACACCGGAAAGCTGATTTACCCGTCGTTCCTCAATCGGAATGTGGATGTCTACAACGTTATATCCCTCTTTCAGAAGACGAGGATCGTCAACATAAGCAACATAAGGCAGCCTTTCCAATCTTTCAACCGCACGCTCGAGTTCGGAACGGCTGAATGCTTCGCCGCTCCGTAACCTGCTCTCCAGACGGAGCAGCCGCTTACTTGTTAACCGAGCCCCCGGGAATTCAACGTCGCCAATTCGAGTGAAGTATCCTTTCTCAACATTAAAGTCTATCTTTGCAGATATTAATTTTTCCTGTTCCTGAATATGATTGGGAGTTATTGTCACCTTTGCGAATGGATAACCGTTATCCGTCATTTCATCAAGGAGTTCTTCCGCCTGTTTTAAAAGTTTAACTGATGTCAACCTTGAAACAGGTGTTATTTCAGTAATATCATCTTTATAGCCGATTAATCTGCTCGATTCTAACTTAAACGGTTTTCCTGTAGAGATATAGATATCAAGAATGCTGCCTTTATCACTATATCTGTTAGTTATAGAATCGAGCCTCGCTAATGGATATCCTTCTTGAGTGAGTGAACGATAAAGACGATCAAGAACGTCAGGCAGTTCTTCGATATTATCTAATGTTGATCGTGTGTCAGCGAATAAGCAAAGTTCATTGTTATCATAAGCGGAACAGATAAATTCTATATGAGTAATTGGTGGAATGTCTGTTTGAGCAACGAGTAATGTGTTATTAAACCAAACGAAAACAATAAAGAACAGTAGAAGCGACACTCTTGTCGCTTGAGGAAATAGGGGGACAGTATACCTATTTTTATAAGCATTCATAGAATAACCGACGGTCTATAGAAAAATAGGTATACTGTCCCCCTATTTCTCGATGGTTCAAGCGACAAGAGTGTCGCTTCTACTGATTTTTTCATAATTTCGCCGTAAATTCAATCAACCCGCTGTTCCGAGGGCGGTTATCCCCTCGCCATAGACCGCGATAATATGCCGTAGCCATTACGTGTGTGCTGAGGTTATAATCAAACCCGACGTCCAGCGTCCAGTTGTTCCCCACAGCCCAACTCTGTGTCAGATCATACCCAGGTGATTCAGCGCTCGACGTCAATCCGCGCCATCCACCTTCAAAACGAGCTGTCCCCTTATGTCCAATTGTCCATATCAATCTTGGGTTGATGCGTTGCTCTTTGACTGTTATTTCAGAAGTTCGGTCTTCACGCTGTTCAAAACCATAAGTCATACTATATTCGATATTACCTTGCGGCTGTCTGAACGTTAAAAGGAAATCACTGCCTAAACCATTGACATCCGATCTTGTTTCTCCGGTGGTGATACCCTTGCGCAGATTATGCTGATAGGAAGGTGTAATCTGGAGTCTTAGACCCAATCCCGAACGGAGCCTGAGTCTAAAACTGATTCTATCAAGGATTGCCTCTTCGCCGCCTGATAGAGTTCGATCTCTATCTACACTGCGTCTGAAGGAAAGCTTACCGTCACCAACCGGATCACCTTCGAGGAAGTAGAGCTCCTCCAGCCAGGTTCGTCGGGCAAACACAACTTCTGAAGTGCGGAATTCAGGCGGGTATAGCAGAAACGCCTGCCAGGGATCATCGGAAGTTGTATTTATATCCGCCTCAAAACGACTGTTCAATCCGGTTATTCCAAGTGGGTACGTTTCCGGTTGAGTTCCCTGGTGTTTGCGTTTTCGCGGATTCCATCTGATTTGTCCGGTGAAATTCACTCTACTTACCTGATGCAGCGTATCAGTCACTACTTCATGTAGATCAAAATCCCCGTCCGGATCGGGAACGTAGCGATTTTCCTCGCGGCGATAGCTGCCGTTTCCTTCACCAACGTAACTGGCAATCTGAGCGCCTGCGCGGTCGCTGCCGGTGCTCAATCCATAGTCAACGCGCAGATTCCATTGTGAATTCGGCGGAGATACTGTCGTTTGTAAGGCTGCTGAAGTTGATACCACCGGTTGGAGAGTATCCGTAAACGTTTGATAATACCTGAGCAGATCCACATACCATCCCCCCCAGCGATGACCTCGTCCGCGCCAGGATCCTTTAACAGATCGAGTATCTGATTGGTGGTCAGAATTTTTCTTAATAAGATTATCATCACTTCGATAAGCAAAGATCAGGTTGACTTCCTGTCTTTGAGATGGAATTATACCCAAACCTGTTTCATGTTCAAGGCGCTTATAACCTGTCTCATAAGGGGATCCGCTTATCTCTCGTTTCTCATACTTAAACAGATATGAAGGACGCCACATACCCTGTTTTCGAGCTGCTTTTCCGGAGTAGTTGGTTCTAACGCTCTTCTTATCAGCAAGCGGATAATCTCCTTCTGTTCGGTTGTATTGCGAAGCAAGAATCAGGAACGGTAGATCCCAATCAGCATTAAACCGATAACGTTGACCATCAAATAGATTGCCCCGTTCCAGATAGCCACCATCCGCTGATAATTTAAGGAATTGGTACGGTTTCAGATTAATTCCCGCTTCGATTTCTGTCTCTGTAAATGTGGTGTCCTCAGTCAGATCCCACTTATATTGCCGATCGACATCGGCAGCCTGCGATAACGAATGGAATTTGCTGTCCTCCCGACGAACTGAAGCTGTCAGAGCCAACATATCATTATCCGCCTGATTCCAATAGCAGCGCCAATTCAATGCTGTACCGGTGTTATCATCATCGTCAAGAGTTGACAAAGTATTGCGGTCATAGTTGGATATAGCTGCCTCGCCTGTTATTCTCAATGCACCGTTTCTATAAGTAGTATTAACAGCGGTAAGACTTACCTTATCAGGCAGCGGCAGGTATTGAACCGGCACCCAATCCCCGGAATCCACTCCAGCAAACTGGAAATAGTACGCGTGCAGGTCTGCGTCATATTCGCGCCGGTATCCACCGCCTGGTTGGCGGGAAAACTCAACCCTTAGATAACCGGTTGGGCGTCCGAGTGAATCCGGTTGCGAAAATACCAGTATACTATCGACACCGATAACTTCCCAGATATAATCACCTAAGCCAATACCCACCGAATCAATTCCCGATACATAAGCTTTTAAGTGGTCATCACCTGCAGAATTAGCAATATCACGCCAAGGATCCGTCCACTCAAACGTCAACGGGTGTTCCGTGTCACGACCTTCCATAGCAGTGAACGCTTCAATAGTAAATCCGGGTATTAAACCGGACAGAAGCGTTCGCGCATAGCCGGATGTGCCGTGCGTTTTCAAATCGACGGCATAGAAATAACGCGGATAACCCTGGTCGTTATACTCATATTCAACCTCAATGCGTGAGTCCGAACGGATAGAACACTTCGGATTAAAGGTAATCCCGCCGTGTGCATAATCAATCACATAGTCAGCTCGTCGTCCTCGCTTGAGAAGTTCCCCGTTAAGATAGACTCTCTCAGAACCTGAAACGACTACAATGCCCGGTCGGTTAAGCTTATCTGTCAGTTCGTAAGGTCCCTGATCTCCGTCACGACCATTGAAGCGAGTAGTCATATAAGCATTATTCCCGCCTGCAGCAGCTATTTCCCCGCGCCACCTGGGATATTCGACTGCAACGTTACCTCCCTTCAAACGCCGGGAGAATGATCCATAGCGTCCATTCTTCCAGTCTATATCCCAGTCGCCAAGCCGGGCAAAAAGATGAGGTGTTCGTACTTGAAAGAGCAACCGATCCAGTTCGGCGAGGCTGGCTGAGGCGCCGCTTGCTGAAGCAGGCATATCGCGATCGTCGAGGATTGCGTCTATCTTGACGCCCGTCGTTGGTCTGCCGGATAATTCGAGGTGTAGACCGGACGTTACGCCACCTGTTCCATCCTGATCGAAACGTATTCCACGAGTTATTGATCCTGAGCGACGAAGTCCTCGCCATTTATCGAACGGTTTCAAGTAGCGTTTATAATGCTTAGGGTTGATGACGGTTGATGAATCAGAAACACTGTCTTCGATGAATGGATGAAAGCGCTGGAATACAAGGGTATCCAGTATTGCGGCGGATTGATATTTCAGTAATAGTTTCGTTCCTGGAAGGATGGAACTTTTGGGTAGGATTTCTATAGTTCGAAGTGAATCGTTCCGGAAATAATCTACATCATGCTTCAGCAGACTGTCGTTCAGCAGAATAATGATGCTATTGACTAACACCCACGGATCATCTATATGTATGATAAAACTATCAGGTACAACAGCAACCATTTCCACCCAGCCACCACCCAGAGGAAGATTAGTCTCTTCATCGGACGGGTAGGTCGGACATTCCTGTCTGACTCCATCTTTGTCGGACAAGAGTGTCCGACCTACTACGTTATTGTCGGACAAGAGTGTCCGACCTACTACGTTATTGTCGGACAAGAGTGTCCGACCTACTACGTTATTGTCGGACAAGAGTGTCCGACCTACTACGTTATTGTCGGACAGGAGTGTCCAACCTACTGAAACCGGTACTGATACAGCAACAATGAGGCTCAAAACAACAGATGTCAACTTAATGTCATTCACGTGCTCTTATGACCTCTAACACCAACACCCTATCACCTTTTTCCGGTAATAAATAAATTCGTTGTCCATCAGCCGGAGCCACGTCGACGGCAGGATAAGCATCCCATGATTTTAAAGTGTCTGCAGGAACGAAGAAAATTTCCGACTTGGTAATTAGTGAAATACAAGATAAACCATCCCCGACAATCCAGGCTTCCGTATTGTTTATTCCAATACTTGAAGGGTTTTTCACGCTGATTTTCAATGCTTTGCCTGGCAAACCGTAAGGTGAAGACAACTTTACGCCATCTGCATCCAGAATAACCAACTTGTCAACGGATGCAGCGTAGTCAATTCGTGAAGGTTTCTCAAGCAGACCGCTTCGCGCTGGAGACCAACCCAAGGGAACAGCCTTGCCGGATCGGTCAATCTTCCAGATATCATCATCTGCTCGATTAATTAGATACAACGTTCCATCTGCAATACGGCAAATCGAAACCGGTTCCAGACTTTGATTACCCGCATCAGGCGTTATTACAGGCAATAGATCGAGCTTGCGATTAAAGCGTAAAATCGATTCATGCCATGGGTCAACGACCAACAGTTCGAATCCTCCATCGGAAGCAAGGTCGGATGGAGCATTGAGATCACTTAGGGCATTACTGTATTCACTGCTCGATTGATTATTCGCTTGCCATACGATTAATTGCGGAGGAGAGTCAAAGAGTGCGTACAGTTCACCGTCGCAACCTGTTGCCAATGCGACACCTGAGGCGAAAGAACCGCTATCCCGGTTCAGAACCTTTTCTTTTACTATGCCTGTAATCGGATCATTAATATGGGATATTTGCCCATTTGCAGCGGTAAGAAAAACAAAAAGCCAGGTGAATACCCAGCTTTTAATAAATATTTCCTTTAAAACTCTCAATGATATTATTTTTTCGATATTTTTACTATGAAGATCACGAATGAATTATGCGTTTTTTTATCAGACTGTTTAATAGTTGAAATTGCGTTGCTGTCGGGTTTCAATCCCGAACCTTCGGGAGTAACCTGACAGCAACGTTTATACTATTAAGCGGTCTGGTTAATACATAATGAATCTGCTTTTATTGAGCTGTTTGAAGTGTGAGATGTTCGTTATTTATTAATTATTTCCATCCAGTAGAATCCCAGTATCCTACAGTGTTGCCATTGATATAAACGTTTATCCTCGGGTCGCCATTATTTGGATCGAATTTGAACCCTGCGCCGCCATTTTCTGGTTCTTGTCCATCAACGACATTGATATTATCGGCGTCATTAACGACAAATTCGTTCCCATTAATGCGGGCATTACCTAATATATCAGATCTTTGACCAACTTTTGAGTTTGTCTGGCATAACTTAATCCTTAATTTATTGTGGTATTTGATATGCATGAGGCCCGCCGTAAGCCCCAATGTCTGATCGACTGCCGTCCGGATCAAGAAGATCCGGATTTCCGGAATCTATACCTGGTGAATCTTCGGAAAGTCTGAAAGAATTTTCTAAAAACAATGGATCCTGATTAAAAATGTTATGATCGCCAAAGTGAATTGGCGGATTATTCGTAATTCTTCCGTATTCAAACGCAATGTTATAGTCGGGAACGACTGGATTCTCATAAAGATAGACATTGAAGAAAGCAGTTCCTTCCATGTTGAAAAGGATGTTGTTTGAGATGTTCGCTGTCGATATATACATGTACAGCCCAGGACTTGAATGACCGATAACATTATTAACAATGGCAGCATGAATCAAGCCATCATAGATGTAAATACCTGCTCGCTCGCAATTCAGAATGATGTTGTTCACTACTCGAACGCTCGCTCCCTCTGATAGGAAAATACCATCCATACCACAGTTCCTTATTGTGAACCCTCTTATAGCTGTACTGATAGTATCACGTACGCCTGCAACAGCAATACCAAAACCATAACCTTCTTCTCCTTCGGCATCAATTATGGTCAGTTCAGGTCCTTCCTCACTTTCAAGCCATACACGCTTCATGATTCGCACACCTTCCCGATAAGTCCCCGCCCTCACCCTCACCGTATCACCATCCTGGCTGGCGTTGATAGCATCCTGTATCGTCTCATAGTCATCCGGTACCCAGATCACGCGTGGTTCAGGTGGTGCTTGATTTAGGACTTCCAAAGCAACACAAGGCGTTGAACCCATATTACCCGACTTGTCCCAGGCGCGGGCTTCGAGATTATAGACGCCGTCTTCGTCGTCAAGCGTGTTCCACGGCATCGAGTATGTAGTGTCGTCGGTTGCAATTATGGTTCGATTTTGTGGCGGACAGGAATGTCCGCCCTCCCCGAACGGGAAACCGTTGCAGTAGATGCGGATGAGGTCGATACCGGTTTCATCATAAGCGGTAAAAACGAGTTCGACGGTTCCGGAAAGTGATGCGCCGTTGGAGGGTGATAACCATTCGACCTTCGGGTCAAGGTAATCAACCGGCGTTGAAGTCGGGGATTCTTCGTTGGTACAGGTTATCAGGAAAATGGTGAAAATGAGAAAAACAATCAAACTATGTATCTTTATCCGGTTCATAACTCTCTCCATGTAAAAAATATCTGAAGATCAATTCTGTTTCGATGCAGTTGTCAGTATCTTAAAAATGAATATAGTACACGGCTTCGTAAATTCTGTTTATTCAACCCCTTCAGGGTTGGTTGGCGTAACGATATCTCCTCCACCGGTTTATACCGGTAGCTATTCATATTCAATCCCTTCGGGATTGGTTTGTTGGGTTGGATTCCCTCCATCGGTTTCACCGGTGGTTATTCACATTCAATCCCTTCGGGATTATATGGAAAGAACCTCTTTATAAAGTTCAACAACTTTTTCACCCACCCCATTCCAACTAAAATCAGCGCTCATACCACGACAACACAGTTTATACCAGGCTGGTTTATCCTTGTAATAATCCAGCGCTTGCCGTAACGTTTTTAACATCCCGTCTTTATCTTTTTCAATAAAAGTAAACCCATTGCCACCTTCGGAATCTTGTGTACAATCCACAACAGTTTCACTCTCATTATCAATGCTCTTTGCTACCGGAACAGTACCGTAGGTCAGGCTATACATCCGGTAATACCTGGATAGTACGCAGCAGGACGGCATCAGTAGTATGTCAGAGCCTGCAATAAGTTCGTGTTCCTGTTTCTTATCCCTGGCTAAAATATATACGACCTTTTCAGGATATTTCTCTTTAAAGGATTGAATTATTGGTTTGCAAATAGACTCGCCCGTACACAGGAAAAGGAAAGCAGCAGGTAATGAAAACAAGTCGGCTTCAATCTCTACTAATTTATTGAAGTCATCTTCGTCAATCAAGTCTGCAATTACACCAATAAGCGGTATATCAGGTTCAACAGGCAATCCGGTTTTCTCAAGAAGTGTTTCCTTGTTTACAGCTTTACTGTCTTCAATCTCTTCAATTGTATATTTTTTAGAAATATTCTTGTCAGTTGAAGGATTCCAAATGGCAGGATCAATTCCGTTGAATATATTGTAAAAATTATTCTTACGGTTAGTGATTACTTGAGCAATACCGCATTCAGGTGAAAAATCGGGTGAGTTGATCTCGATATTAACGGATGGATTTGCGGCTATAATTAAATCTGATGTTGATAACCCAGCTTTGAGAAATGACAGGTTGTTACCGCAATAAAGCGGATTATCGGGTTTGATCAGCTTTTGATCCACACCAATTTCAGACGCTGTATCTATAGTAAATAAACCCTGATTTTCGATATTGTGAATATGTAATGTCGTTCGGGTTTGATTATATACATCCTTGTAACGTGGATCATATTTCAGTAGATAGGGCGTTATAGCAGTTTGCCAACCGTTGCAGTGGATAATATCCGGTATCCAATTCAGCATTATCATCAGTTGTAGCGCTGTGTGATTTAACAAGGCATAGGCTGATGGACAATTACTTTGTTTATTATTATTATTTACGCAGTCCTCGTCAGATATCGGTTTTGTGTATAACTGCTGGTTGTTTATGAAGTATACTTGAACCTTTGAGCCGGTTACGAAACCGGATTTTACAGCGCACTCAACGGAATGCTCTCCGATTTCAATCTGCAAGGAACTAAGTCGGGTTACGTCTCTAATACCAAATCGTCGTTCGCGGATTGTTCTATACTGAGGAGTTACCAACCTGACTTCGTGTCCGCATACTCTTAAAGCTTTAGTCAGTGATCCGGCAACATCTCCGACTTCACTGGTGCGAGAAAAGGGTGTTACTTCACTGGAGATGAAAAGTATTTTCAGGGGAGCCTCCTTTAAGTCTTTAGTCATTTGTCATTTGTCTTTTGGCTTTTGTCTTTTGGCTTTAACTATAATGAATATTTATCTATAAGTCCAAAGACAAAAGACTATTCAAACGTTTCGCAACGATTGCGTCCTGTTTTCTTGGATCTGTAAAGGGCAACATCAGCGCGGTTGATGAGTTCGTTGATCGTGTCCACGTCACTGGTGTTTGTCGCAACTCCAAGGCTGATCGTCAGTTTGCCTCCGGGTTGACGGTTCTCATATTTAAAGGGATGCGCTTCTACAACTGATCTAATCTTTTCAGCGACTAATATTCCATGCTCTAAATTTGCCTCAGGCAAAATTACCGCAAACTCTTCTCCGCCATATCGGGAAACAAAGTCAACTTCCCTGACGCAGGTTTTCAGTAACTGTGCTACAGTGATTAAAACGGTATCACCCCGCAGATGACCGAAATTATCGTTATAATGTTTAAAGAAATCTATGTCGCACATTATTAGCGTAAGACTGCTGTCATATCGTTGAGATCGTTTGAATTCGCGCATTAATTGGTCATTGAAAAAGCGGCGGTTAAACAAGTTCGTCAACCCGTCAATTGTTGCCATTCTTCTCATTAATGTGTGTATCTTAACGTTTTCTATTGATCTCGCCAGAATACGACCGATGGCTTCCATTCCAGGTAAATCCTCTTCGGTAAAATGGTTCTCTTTGGAGGCAAACATTTTAAGTAAACCATTCGATCTTTTCTGGTAAACAAGTGGTACTAATATTCCGGAGTGAAGGTTCATATAATCCATAAGGCGCGGATTCATCAGAAAATCCTGCGCTGAATTATTGTCAATAAGAATAGGTTTATGTTTATTTAATATAACCTCACGGCGCTTGGGACGCATAATAACCGTAAGCAGTTTACCACCAAATGCAGTATCATTGCGATGATGAACGTTGCTGATGTCATATTTCTTACCTCTCGATTCTAATATCTGTATCTCTAAATACTGAAAACCAATGGTGTTTTTCATAACTTGAGATATTGCCGTAAAAAAATGACCTGTATCGAGTTCCCAACCAACAGCATCCTGAACGCACGAAATTAACTGAAACCATTTCAATTCGCGCTCATGAGTCAGTCTCCGTCGTTCGAGATTAAAAATAAAATCAGGTAGATAATTTGACCATGATGGACTAAGGTTATTAGTTCTCTCGAATGCCAGTATCTTTGACTCCGCATTATCCAACCAGTTCAGTGCAGATTTGCTGTCATTTAAACCTTTGCTTATAGTTAACTCAAATCTCTTAATACCGGAAAGAACCTCATCGGCAACAAAGCTTAATGAAACATTCCAGATTGTTTGTCTGGATTTATTATTATTATGCTGTTGATGGGCAGACACAGAAGCGCAGATAGAATTACCAACAAGTATTAAAACAAGATCGTTCCGAGTAAGATGATGTGAAGTGAGAGTTCCGAAAGGTTTAAGCGCTCGCCTATTACTCTCTTCGGAAACAGGGTTATATGAATATAGAAACTTTGACCGGGGTTTTTCATCAAGATGAAGTCTATCGGTTAAAGCTTTAGACAGGCTACTGGGTATGTGAAGAAGCATCTGGACGTCAGTATCATTCTCGCCTGCCCGTGCCATAATAACTTCCACTAACCTAATTAGACTGTTCTGAGTAAAACCGCTGGTTTTCAAGTTATCAGCATTGAGATGAATCAAAGCGTCTGATGATTTTTGTTGATCTGGCAATATGATATTTTCTGTAGTCAATCTCTTGGATTTCGGTATTATTCAGTAGATACGACACTCTTCGCGTGGTTTATTGTTTTCCACAGATTACTCAGATCACGCAGATTGTTTGAAAATAATCTGTTAAATCTGAGTAATCTGAGGTTAAAAACTTCTTCTTATGCTTCTGAAGACATATTGATTTCCAACTCCAACATCTGCCGGAGCATCTTCGCATTTTTAACCGCTTGACCGGCGTGGCAGTTGTTGAAAAACAGGTATGCAGTCGAACCTTCTGCATCCAGTTCGGCAATACGCGGCAGCCATTTGGTTAATTCATCTGTGCTATAATCATAATCATATCTGTCACCAAGTTCAGTATTATTCCAGGTTCGGCTGTTCCGTCCGTGAAAACGAACGTAAGATACTGCATCCGACTTATGGATTTCCGATCCAGGCAAATCAGGCAAGTCGGGCAGATCAACAACTACGTACATTATTCTATGATCGGTTAGAAAAACATAAGTCTCATCGACAAGCCAATCTTTATGCCGGAACTCAACTGCAAGTCTTGTTTCACCAATACTATCCTTTAAACAAGCGAGCTTGTCTTGGGATTTTACACTACGTCTGAAATATGGTGGAAATTGAGCTAACACTCCTTTGAGTTTACCAGCATCACTTAATGGTTTGATTGCTTCTATGAATTGCTGAACAGATTGAGAGAAATCGTCGTTAGTATGCGTCGCTAAACCGGGAACCTTAACCCAGAACTCAAAATCATCAGGCGTTCTATCAACCATCGACTGAAATGTTGCCAGTGGCGGTGTCCGGTAGTACGTTGCGTTTATTTCTACTGCTGAAAAATGTTGTGCATAGTAATCAAGCCACTTACCGCGTGGTAAACCTTTCGGATAAAATGGTCCCTGCCAGTCGTTGAAACTATAACCGGATGTCCCGATGTGAATCTTTCCGAGTCGTTGAATCGGTTTGGGCGTTTCTTCGTCAAAAAGCAAATTGGTTCGGTTGTATGTCGAATTAACACTATTTGTGAAAACATCCACGTAATTCTCAGTAGGTTGGACACTCTTGTCTGACAATCAGCGAGTCAGACAAGAGTATCTGACCTACTGAAAAATTGATACCACTTCACCCCGCTTAAACACAACTTCAGGTCTTACAGAACCATAAGCATAGGACAGATACTCAACGTCTTCAGCATTCCATAGACAAATATCCGCTTGATAACCGGGCATCAGGCTGCCTAACTCATCTTGTCGTTTAGTTGCATAAGCTCCCCCCATTGTCGCTGCCCACAAAGCTTCTTGCGGTGTCATTCCCATCTTGATGCAAGCTAATGACATCATCAATGGCAGCGATTGTGTCGGTGAACTGCCCGGGTTGAAATCCGTAGCAAGCGCTACTTTACAGCCCTTTTCAATCATCATCCGTGCCGGAGCATAATGTTCCAGACCCAGAAAGAACACTGCACCAGGAAGTAAAACAACGGTTACTCCGCTTTTAGCAAGCGCTTCAATACCATTCTCATCGGTATAATCCATGTGATCTACGGTCAGCGCACCGAATTCAGCAGCTATTTCCGCGCCTTTTCCAACGCTGAATTGATCGGCATGCAACCTTAGATCAAGTCCTGCTTCCTTTGCAACCTTAAAGATGCGTCTGGTTTGTTTTGGATTGAAAGCACTATCATCAAGGAACACATCAACTGCATTAGCAAGCTTTTCTTCAACTGCCTGTGGGATAATACTGTTACACACAAGATCAACATATCCATCGGGATTATCGCGAAATTCAGGTGGAATGACATGAGCGGCAAGCAAGGTGGGACTAACTTCGATAGGATGATCTAATGCAGCCTTTTTTAATGATCTTAATGATTTCAATTCATCAGCCAACGACAACCCGTAGCCACTCTTGGCTTCAATGGCTGTAACGCCAAATTCGAGAAAGCCTTCGAGCCTGTTGAAGATAAGGGCTGAAAGCATCTCTTCGTTTGCTTCTCTAACCCCGCGAATACTGGACAGTATACCACCGCCAGCAGCGGCTATTTGCTGGTATGTTTCACCACGGCATCGACGCACAAACTCAGATTGACGAAAGTTTAGAAAAACAGGATGCGTATGCGAATCAATCAATCCCGGCGTAGCTAACATACTATATGCGTCAAAAACGTTATTAGCTTCCACACCAGGCGGCTCGGGTTCACCTTCATGACCTATACGGCTGATCCGACCATTCTTTATCTCAAGCCAAAGGTTCTTCTTTATTTTTACAGGTTCACCAAGCAAACTGCCCTCGAATGGTTGAGGCAGAGCAAGACAACCGATATTAACAATATAACGAGGTGTTCCCCGTTCGATTTCCATATTAAATCCCTACAATAAGATAAGAAAATATTACTGCTAAAGCAAGTCCAGGTGTGTTGCAGACGGAATAGGATTTTATTAAAGACAGGGTTTATTGTTGTATTGCTGTATTGTTAAATTGCTGAACAGCAATATAACAATACAGCAATACAACAATCATTCATTTCACGATCACCGTTGCCATTGCTTGTGGTGTGAGATATTTCCTGACGACATCTTCGACTTTTTCAGAAGTAACTTCTGATATCTCTTTAATCAACCTTTCGCGATAGCCCAGCTCATCCCAGTAGAACTCACCGATCCCCATAGCATAAGCTTGACCGATACGCGACATACTACGCATAAGCAGCCTGCCGGCAATGGCATTCTTTAGTTTTTCCACCTCATCATCAGTAAATGAATGTTCTGACATCTCAACGACTAAATCATTAACACCACCTTCAGCTCGTTCAAAGTTCTCTTTACGCGTAGAAACGTAAATTTCCCAGTATCCCCATAGTTCATTATTCTGTCCGGAATGCAGGTTTACTGAACTTCCGAGTGAATACGCCAGCCCAAGCGTCTCGCGGAGGAATGAACTCATCCTTTCGTTGAAATATGAGTTTGCCACCACCAACCCAGGACGATCACCAGCATCAACATCAAGGATGATCCTGCCCATCACCACCGCACCTTGTGATTTATCAAGCGATACCGTGTCGCGCCAGGCGCAGTCAGCCTTAAGCGCTTTATCTGGCGAGAAAGGCTTCATTGTAAGTGGTGGAGTTTCTGAAGTCGGCAATTTGCTGAATGCTTCAAGTATAGTATTCTTCACTTGTTCCTGGGCTATCGGACCCGAAATGGAGATTATTACATTTTCAGGTTGGAAATATTTTCCCTTCAGATTCATAAGATCGTCTAACGAAAGTTCCGAGACATCTCCATAAACGCTTGTAGACAAAACAGTTCCGGGAAAGAGGTGATTTCGCAGCTTCTTACGACCCTGACCGGTAGTACTCCTCTTACCTTTCGCACCCGCTATAGTAGTTTGTTCAAGGGCGTTTTTCAGCGCTTTCTCATTAATAGGCGTTTCAGCCATAATTTCAGCAACAAGATTAATCCCCTCCTGCCAGCGATCAGGAAGTGTCTCCAGACGAATATAAGAATAACCGGGGGTTGTGTAGTAGTTGTCAAATGGAATATACGGATCATCAACTATCTTCAGTTTTGCAGGGAGTTCGTCGAGGCGATCAGTCAGGTTTATTGTCTTGGGTTTACTTCTTCCTTTACCTTTGATCTTTGCTTCTCGCGGTTCGTCAAGCAGTTGGTGCAGCAGATCCACCGCGCCTACACCAAACTCACGATCATACAACCAACGGTTTTTTATCAGAACGTGAAGTGCAAAGACTTGTGCAGTTGGATCATATCGCACAATTGTAGTTAACCCGTTTTCAGCCTCAAAACGTTCGACAGCTTTCTCAATTTCAGATTCGGTTGTTTTTTCAATCTTTTCCACAGGTTCAAACGCCATTGTAAGCCTGTCAGCACCAATTAAATATTTCCGGGCAACTTCCTTAAGCTTCGCAGGTGTTAAATCAGTCATCCTATCAGGTAAGGAAGCAAACTCATCCCAGGAAATCAACGCCCAATAATCAGCATACATTATACCGTAATGGTGCAGCATCTCTGCACTGAATATCCTGTCTGAACGGTAACGGCGGGTGAGCCTGATTATCTCATCTCCAGAAGGCGGTTTAGAAGCTAATTTAGCAGCAGTTTTATCAAAAGCTGCGATCAATTCTTCGGCAGTAAGTCCATCAGCCGGAGAAGATAGATTTATCTGATATACTGAGAGATCAGGATCATTAAATATATCACTGTATCCGGAAGAACCATCGGAAAGCTCATCCTCAAGCTGACGGTTAAGCACATTATGCAACATATAGAACGCTGGAAAATCAGGATGACCCGGTGTGGGAGAATTCATTGCAATGAAGACGTTTCGTTTCTTATTGCCACTTGGACGCGTAATAATACCTAATTCGTTAAATGTATAGAAATCAGGCAGAGTAATCTTCTTCCTTGGCGGGAGAACACGCGGAGGATAAACGGATAGCTGCTCATCAAGCCAGTCAAACAGTGTATCTGCTTTAAAGCTGCCGGTAACATAAAGCATCATATTGTTTGGTACATACAACCGGTGATAAAAGGCAAGTATAGAATCCCGATCCATACGCTCTATACTCTCCACGGTTCCCAACACGGGTCGAGATAGTGACGTGCTGCCAAACAGAACGTTTTTGAACTGCCGGTTGTAATTATTTCCTCTTGCTCCTGAACCGGCGATTTCTTCCATTACAATGCCGGCTTCTTTTTTATATTTTACCGATGGTATCGTCGAGTTGAAGATCATATCGGTCATAATCTCAAATCCGACAGGGAAGTGTTCCTGAGCAACGAGGAGCATAAAATCCGTGAAATGAGTCGTGGTATGGGCGTTATTGTAAGCGCCGATACGATCAAATTCGGCGTAGATTTCTTCCTGACTGCGATTCTCTGTTCCATTAAAGAGAAGATGCTCAAGGAAGTGCACCGCACCCCACGTTTCCCAGCTTTCATCGCGTGAGCCTGCCTTGATTACAATATTGCAGGCGATCATCGGTACGGAGTGGTTTTCCACGAGCACAACATCCATACCATTGTCAAGCCGACCGATATAATCAGCTTTTGCTGTGATAACGATCAGTAAGGTTAAAAGAAGTAGTATTATAAGATTGTTAGATTGTTTTGTCATTTATTCCTCAATTAAGTTTATATTAATCAGTTAGTAGATCAGACACTCTTGTCTGACTCATTGATTGTCGGACAAGAGCGTCCAACCTACTGAAATATACCGGGTAGGATAGATATTCTTGTCTGTCGGTTGATATTGTCGACTCTGCCACGTATGTTGTCGGACAAGAGCGTCCAACCTACTGAAATATACCGGGTAGGATAGACATTCTTGTCTGTCGGTTGATATTGTCGACTCTGCCACGTATGTTGTCGGACAGGAGTGTCCAACCTACTGATTCGTTAATTTACATACATTTTCCAAAGCCACATCGGTGCCTAATGCAATAAGCAGATCACCAGCTTCAATACTGTAATCGGATTCCGGAGCTACAATCATTTCACCGGTATGACGCTTGATCGCCATAATCAGCGCTCCACCGGTTTCTTTGCGAATATCGGATTCACTCAATGTCTTGCTATTTAGACAACAGGTATCGGAAACCTTGAATTCCTGCAATCTAAGCGAGAGATCATCACTCTGCATTACGAGGTCGAGAAACGTTACCACCGTCGGATATTTGAGAAATGCAGCCATCCTTCGTCCGCCAATCTGGTGAGGCAGAACGACTTTGTCTGCACCTGCGCGCTTAAGTTTCGACTCGCTACTCGGTTCGTTACCTCTGGCGCTGATGAAGATATCAGGGTTAAGCTCACGCGCTGTAAGTGAGATTAAAACGTTATCTGCAATGTGCCCGGTGGCAATCATAATAGCTCGTGCGCGTCTAATTCCCGCTTGTTCCATTATATTATCGTGAGTCGCGTCTCCATTAATTGTCAAGAAACCGGCATCCGCAGCTTCTTCAATAATATCCGGATCACGTTCAATAACAACTATCTCGTCGGTTGTTAATTCCGATGCTGCTTCCCGACCGACTCTGCCGTACCCAACGAGTATGACATGATCTTTGCAACGATCTAAATCCCGTTCCAATTTTCGACCTCGAAGTATGTTAATAACCTCTCCCCCCAAGAAAAATGCGCCGATATTCCCAACCGCATAACCTCCGACTAGGATGGTGGAAATTATTATAGCTATTGTCAGGATGCGTCCTATAGAATCCGGTGGCACAACATCACCAAACCCTACAGTACTCATAGTTATTACAGTCATCCAGAGCGAATCTAAGATCGACCAATCTTCAATTAGAACGAAACCCAACGTGCCACCGACGAGAATTGCTGAGAGAATTAGGCTGGCAAGGGCTACATTTCTAATGCTCTTATAAAGCGCCGTATCAGCGCTGTTCCTTAAAGTGCGACGTTTTGGATATAGTTTCTTTAGATATGCTGTGAGATTATGCATCAGTGCGGTTTTTTTTGTTTTCTTTCCCTTGAAAAATAGCGTCATCCTACTCCGGAGTGCTCAAGCTTGCTTGAGCTTGGTCTGGAACAAACATATGATATAAACTGCTTAAGCAAGCTTGAGCGATCCAGAGTAAGATGACGCATTTCTCAAGGTAATCATCTTCGCTGTTGCGCTTCACCTGTCATAGGAACAAACCGCACCGGCAGCAGTTCGGTTTTCTTATAACCCTCTTCTACTCTCTCTACAAGCACAAGTTCCTGCCAATTGACGCCGACCGGAGCTATCAAGCGTCCACCAATTTTCAATTGATCCAATAGCGGTTGCGGGATTTTCGGAGGCGCTGCTGTTAGAATAATTGCATCGAAAGGGGCATGTTTTGCCCATCCCTGATAACCATCTCCGACCTTTACTTCTATGTTCTCATATTCAAGGTTGTCTAATAGTTTTGCCGCTGATTCACCGAGTTCATGAACGATTTCGATAGTGTACACCATCTTTGATAAAAGGCTCAACACTGCAGCGTGATATCCGGAGCCAGTACCAATTTCAAGCACTTTCTCCTTACCGGTAAGCTTCAACGCCTCGCACATATAAGCCACGATGTAAGGTTGTGAGATGGTTTGCTCGTGACCGATTGGCAATGGACGATCCTGATAGGAATCCGACCGCCACCACTTCGGAACAAAAGCGTGACGCGGTACATCTGTCATAGCTTGAAGGACTGCTTTATCAGTTATTCCTTTAGATTCAAGTCCTTTTACCAGTCTAACTTGCTGTTTTTTCCACTCATCCTCATTGTGGCTCGGATCGGAAAAAGCGGTTGCTACTGTACTGACTGTAATGATGAAGAAAAAGAGATAAGAAAGGATCATGTTCCGTTTCATTATAATCCTCAAGTTATTAAAGCAGGTTAGAAAACCTGGGGACAGTATACCTGTTTTATCTTATGTCCTTGAAAACATCAGATATTTATAAAATAGGTATACTGTCCCCAGATTTCCAGTAGGTTGGACACTCTTGTCCAACAATACAGTAGGTTGGACACTCCTGTCCGACAATACAGTAGGTTGTACACTCCTGTCCGACAATACAGTAGGTTGTACACTCCTGTCCGACAATACAGTAGGTTGTACACTCCTGTCCGACAATACAGTAGGTTGGACACTCTTGTCCAACAATACAGTAGGTTGGACACTCTTGTCCAACATCCAACGAGTCAGACAGGAGTGTCTGACCCACTGAAAAACTCACTAACCATCTGTGCCAGATCTACCCCCGGCACACACCCTCTGAAATCCTTCATAACCAGCCCCATCGCCACTTTATTTTTAAGATCATCATCAACGGTACCATTATCATTTAATGATACAACCATCCGTTCAATAGCATCCTTAATCTCTTTATTGTCAACTTTTCTAATACCAATTTTATCCGCTATCCTCATCCAGTCAGCATCTTTTTCATGAGCACGTCCTTCAATCAAAAGCCTGAATCCTTCCCTGCTGAAAGCTCCTTTTTGATATAATAAAAAGAGCGCTTCCAAATCAGAGTCGCTTATAGAATCCGGATTTCCTCCCAGCCTATTGAAATGTTTAATCAGTTCAATTAGAACAACTGCTGTCAGCTTTGGTGCGACACCATTATTTGATGTCAATTTGTCAAAGAGAATCGCGCGTGGTGAGATCGCCAGCATCCATGATAGATGATGCGGGATTCCCATTTCCTTGTAACGTTTTTCTCTATCCCAAGGCAATTCAGGCAGTTTTTTCCTGATAGCTGCTACTCGGTCGCTTGAAATTACAATAGGCGGAGAATCGGTATCGGGGTACATCCGGTTCGGACCAGGAAGGATGCGTTCAAAATCTGTCTCTCCGGTTGATAACACCTGTCGTGTTTCGTTTGGTATACCGTCCGCTGCTTCCTTGAAGCGGATTTCGATCTCATTCAGCGCTGTTTCCACGTCAATCATAGGTCCCCAAACAACTACAACCAAATCATCCTTTCCTCTGCCTGTGATTGAAGATAACAATTCCAAATCACGTTGAGAAAAACCAGACACTGAAGTATCGTCACTATGCAGCATAACTGGTCTATGCTGAAGGCAGGCGATAACCCTGACACGCCCGGCAACATCGTCAGCAAATGTCCTATCAAAACCTATCTTGTGAACTAATAAGCCGCTTAATCCTTTTAAGAGTATTGCGGACACCTTGAATGAATCATCCGACAGTCTGGCGATTGCGGGATGACTAAGTTGACCTGTAATATCGAACCTCTCGGATTCAAGATTGTCCTGCTTAATTCCCCTTTCTTTCATTTCCTCTCGCATTCCAAGAAGAGAATATTGACGGCAAGCCTCCCAGTGCACTAAATCAGGAATGAGTGGTAATCGCGGGACGCCCTTTATTTCAACTCGCGTGCCCCCTGTTACTGAAACGTTCACATCCTGCCTGACGCTGCCGATGCCGCGTCGTACTTTACTGGTAGCACGCAACAATCTGCCCAATTGCACACCAACCTCATAAGACTCTTGCGGATCCAGCATATCCGGAGCAGTTACAACTTCTATTAAGGGCATTGCTAATCTATCGGTGGCGTAAACGCGGAGATGACCTACATCCGATACCTCGCGACAGGCATCCTCTTCTATGGCAAGCTGGATGATGTTGATCTTTCGATCCTTGTAAGGTATCCATCCATTTACTCCGACTATAGCCGTGCGTTGAAAACCAGCAGGAATCGAGCCATCAAGGTATTGTTTACGAGAAACATGGAGTTCACCGACAATTGCACAATTGAGTAGCAGAGCTATTTCGATAGCAATATCCACTGCCTTCTGGTTGATGGGGAACGGTGGCGTATCATCCATTTCATAAGTACAGACGGATTTTTTATTAAGGCGATAGATGATTTCCTTTTTAGTCTTGAACTCCATCAAGGCGGTTCCGTCATACTCACCGAGTTCGGAGAGTGTCGGTCGCATGTGTCTTAGAACCTGGGCATCATAATCGTTAGAATATAATCCTGCCGGACATCGGCAAAACAGTTTTTTTTCAGTATAAAGTTGCTGGTGAATTTCCAACCCGCAGCGAAAACCGGCTGCGCGTGGATTAAAATCGTGAATGGATTGATTGGTTTTCATTTATTAGATAATCCGGTTTTATTTTTCAGTAGCATACGCCTCCGTGCGTATGACAATACCATCAAGATGCAAATGTTCCACAGTATGACAGACATTCTTGATTTATGTGTAAAAAGTGAGACCGCCCGCTGGCAGAGAACCTGCACTATCAATAGTAATATAAGATAAAAATCGTTGTTTTACGATACAAAATGCGGTTTTATAAGCCACAAAAAGAGGAAAGACCAGTCGGAATTAAATTATCCAGACCAGTCTTTACAATTTCAGTAGATCGAACACTCCTGACCGACAATCCAGTAGGTTGGTCACTCCTGTCCGACAATCAGCGAGTCAGACAAGAGTGTCTGACCTACTGAATAAAAATAACGTCGGCATCATCAAACGATGCCGACGTTATAGTTTTCCTCTGTATCCTCTGCGTTCTCTGCGGTAAAAGAAAATTACTTCAGAAGAAGCATCTTCTTTGTGCTGGTGAAGTCACCGGCAGTTAAACGATAAAGATAAATACCTGCAGGAAGATTTGAAGCATCAATCTCTACATTGTGATAACCTGCATCCTGACGTCCGTTTACTACTTCATTGACCACACGACCACTCATATCAATGACGTTGAGTTTAACGTCACCTGCCGCTTTGAGTGAATATTCAATAGTGGTCGTCGGGTTGAATGGATTCGGGAAGTTCTGTGAAAGTGCGTAATCGACAGGCGTTCCGATGTTTGCTTCGTCCACTGCATCAGGATACGTTGAAGCTAAGATAGTCCAAATATAGTTGTGCTTATTATCAGAGTCATTGTTAATCATAACACGTGAGTCCAGGTCAACTTGCTCATCGGTGCGGAATGTCACCGTAACGGTTCGTTCCTCTTCAGGTTCAATTGTAAACTCTTCGTTTGGATCTAAAGTAACATAATCACCGGCTGCGCCTGAGAATCTAAAGCCTGCAACAACAACAGGTACATTACCATAAGCGGTAAAAGTGGCTTCAATGATGTGATCCTCGTCAGTTGCAAGATTATGACCGAAATCAAGTGTATCCGGTTCAATTCTTAACCACGCTCCCTCAGGCAGCACGTCAGAAGTGCCAAGTATGACTTGACCCATCCAGTCGCCGCCTTCGGCAAAATAAGTACCTTCCCAAGGTTCTTGTCCGTTATCTCTTGCTGTAAACATCGTGGAAGGCATATCAGCATTGACGCCGGAAATGGGTGGAGTGCCGTCAGCTTTCAGTGAAAGATCTGGTGAGTAGAAATAAGCAATATGAACTTCCTGTCCATCTGCAAAGCTGGTCTGCTCTTTTTCATCATCCTCAAGCTCGATCTCGACCCAGTCACTTGTCTCTGCTGCGATTTCTCCAGTAAAGAATCCACGCCATTCATAAGTACGTTGACCGGGATCAAATACTCCGATACCTAAGCGTACTTCTAACGCCTGGTCGCCACCATTTTCGAAGAAGTAGCGGAATTTTTCAACCCATAAAGAGGTTTCGCAGCCAGGATGCTGAAATCCGACCATCCAGCCTTCATCTTCAGTACCACTGAATTGTCCGTCAGCATCTTCATCGCAAAATCCCAGGTAACCATGTTCTTCAGCTTCAAAATCATAGACGAGCTGTTCGAGGAACATCATATCATTATCGTCGTTAGCGTCTTCTTCTGTCGCTGCCAACACCTCGACCATATAATGACCTTCATCCCCAGCAGTCCAGACTTCTTCGCATTCCACCTCGATTTCATCATCGTCCTCGAAGGGATCCTCAACGACTATTTCGCAAGGTTCATCCCAAACGCTATTCCCTTCGCTGTCATATATGTCGAAGGAAACAACAATGAAGTTCGGAGCGGTGCCGTCGAAACTTAATCTGGCGGTAATGCTCTGTTCATCACCTGGGCACATAACCCACTTTTCGTTATTGTTGAAAACACCTATAATACCAGCGTCAATGAAATCATCCTGGAATTCACCATTGGCACGAAGAAGAAGATCTGAGTCGAAATTATGCCAATCGTTCGCGTGATTAGATGGCGGATTGTTTTGTGGTGCTTGTGCAACATAGCTGCGATGAACATCAGTTGCAGAGTCAATACTGTTCCACCAGCCCTGACCATTATTATTGGGATCACCAGAGGGCGCCGGACCATATATGATGCTGAAATTCTCACCCTGATCGAATGTATGGAAGTCATCTTCATCGAGTTCAAGAGTAATCCATTCGTTGCTGGGAAGATCATCCGTTTCGCCCTCCCAAATGAGATCCTCGAGGTTATGGTTGTTTTGATCCTCGGTATAGACAAATACATGGCATGTTTCATCTACATCGTTACCGTTGCTGATCTGAAAGCGAACAGCTTGCAGCTCAAAGTCGGCATTTGGTGTAAATTGCGTCCTGCTCCATAAGGGACTATTACCCCAGTGCAGCAACCATTGACCCCTACCGTCGTCATAGAAGATCCAGTCAGGACCCAAATCACGACGAGGTCCTGCTGGTTTTTGTTGTTCACCATCACCGCGAAGTTCAACCGGATAAGCTCTACTCATAGTTGGCTGATCATCCGCCGCAATACAATTGTATGGCAGGAGACTTACAATAAGTAATCCCGCCAAAAGAATTAGGAAACCGTTTTTCATTACGTACTCCTGTTATTTAAAGAATTCTGTGGCTGTAACAGCAGGATTCTGATTTATTTTTTTCTTTTCCTGCCGACAGCATTTTTTTGTTTCTAATTTACTACTTTTTATGAACGAAATCAATAGTATAGTAGCTAATTCACTCAGAAAAGAGTAGGACAGACATTCTTGTCTGTCAGTATTAGTTAATCTTGAAACGACAGACAGGAATGTCTATCGTACCCATCCTGAATAACGTCTGACCGAAAAGCGCCTCTCTATATATTCTACTCGGCTGAAACGAATTTACGCAATTTAACATTATCAGTAGAGGGACGTCTTGCCAATTCTTCACCGGGCTTGACAGAAAGCTTCTTCGGTTTAAAAACAGGCGGTTCAATATCCAGTTCAAGAGCCATTGCCAAAGCTGCAAGCGTTTTCAAGGTCATATTCGTGCCATGATTAAGCAGTTTCGACACATAAGACTGGCTTTTACCGATTCGTTCCGCCAGATCATATTGCGATAACCCCAATTCTTCCATCCTGTTATAAAGCTGATCGTTTATTTCAATCATAAGCTTAACTGCCAGATATTCCGGTTTATCTTTCAATCTGTCGTAACGCTCTTTTGCCCATTTACTATACTGCATTGTGTATCCCTAACTGAATAATTCCGTATAACGCTTTTCAGCGATCTTTATCTGCCTGTTCTGTTCTTTTTTGGTGCCTTTAGCCCATCCGTGCGAAAGTATTAATAACCTATTTACTTTCAAGCTTGGTTGATAAAAGCAGAAAATCCGAAGGTTCTTAACTTTAATTTCTGATATCTTATTGCCTAAATATCTAAATTGAGTCCTATTACAGGGTGGTCCTATCTGTGCAATCCTTTCGAGCAGGGTCAGGATGCTATTATATACTGCTTCGTCTGTTTTTTCCAATTTATTTAGTAAATCCGTCACTTCACATCGCGATCTCTTCTCCATTGCACCAATCTCGCAATAGTGACCTTTTATTATGAATTGAATGTTCCACATTGTGATAATCAAGTCTGACTAAAAATTGTAAAAATCACTACTTGGTTAATATACTATCAAACCGTTCCCGAAACCCATGATCATTATTAGAACATCTTATCGCCAGATGTATCTCATCATTACCTTCAGGCTTCTTAACTATTACCACCCAAGCCTGTCGATAATTTAATCCATATCCGAGAAAGAGTCCTATAGTCACAAATATAAATCCAGCCCATATCACCCATCCTCCACTTTCTTTCCTGACATTAAGAACGGTAATATAATCGGCAGGTCTCGTTGTTACTCCAACCAGATTAACGATGTGCAAACTTAATGGAAGATCATCTCCGCCCATATTTCCCAAAACCTGCTTGAATACCCATCTTTCGCCAACTTCCTTATTATCATCAAATAGCTTGATACGCATCGCCGGGTTGTGTAAATGCCCTGAAGCTGAAAACGGCTGCATATCTTGGTCAAGTTTGAAGTCGGGATAGAAGCTGCCCGGTTTAAGCGACCAGTTTAACCACGGCAGTGAAACGGAATCACCTTCGGGAGTAAGTTTTACGATTTCTGTGCCATGATCGCTCTGTACCTGAACGACTATTGTGTCAACATCAGTATTAACACCACCGGTTTCAAAGCTCGTCTGATAAAACCGATAACCATTAAACCGAAGTGGATGATTAACTTCGATCCTATCTTCAAAGAGCGCACTGTCATCTACAAGTATTGTAGCAGTAGTTACATAACTGCGTATATTCCCTTGATAAGGAGTAAGTTCCCCTCCTTTTGAGATGAGAAAATCGTTTTCCAAAGAATCCTTGGGAAACCAGTGATAGTGAACTTTCCCAGAATGACCGGAAAGCTCGATCCGGGCGCTATCATTCTGAACTCTAACCACCTTACCGCGTAAACCATCAGGTAGTTCGACCCATTGATTGATTGAAAGCGGATGATAAAACAATTCGAACTTATCAATTCGTAAAGCGAAATCCCATTCAGGATTGGTTATGATGTTACCTGCGGAACCTCTTACGTGAAGAGAATATCCTGATATGCCGATAATCAACCCGCCAATCAACAACAACAGTAAGCCTGAATGAAGCAGTAACGGCGCAAGTCTGGAAAGACCACCGGATTTACCCGATAATGCGGTATATCCCCCTTTTTCAATACGATGATATGAAAGCCCAAGTCTGTTAAAAAGCCTGCTTGCCCAAACTTCACCGTCCGGTTGATTGGTTCGACGATAGCTCTTGAAGCTTCTAAGTACATTTTGATTAAAAAAAACTGGAATGCCAAAAGCCTGCCGAATTAACGTTGGTGTACGTTGAACTATACAGACGGTAAGACTGATAGATAGTATACCCAAAAGTAAACGAAACCACCAGGCTCGAAAAGGATTATTTAATTCAAAGAGCGCTACAAATAGTGTTTGGGAAGTTCCGGTCGGAAGAAACTCACCGATAATAAGTGAAAACAACGAAAGAACGGCTGTCAGAACAAGAATCCAAATGGCAAATTTCATTGTGCCAAGTAGATTCCAAAACTGTATAATTAAAATTCCGTTGTTTGAGTTCGAATCGTTCAAACGACTATATCAATTCCCTATTTAGTTTCTGACCGGAAAGCCCCTTTTTTGTCATTCCCGCGAAGGCGGGAATCCAGATAACTTATTGTTTCTCCTGGATTCCCGCCTTCGCGGGAATGACAAAAAGGGGTTAATATCCAGTAAAATGATGGTT
>JAVCDD010000134.1 GCA_030765125.1 Candidatus Hatepunaea meridiana | reverse complement strand
CGGTTATGCCTTTAGCTCAGCCGGAGTAGCGAAGCTTGCTGCGCGCTCGCAGGCAGATACGCATGCGCCACCGTACGAGAACGCAGAAAGCTTTTCTACTCCGGTATTATTAAGTGGACGTGCAGCAAGCTTCGCTACTCCGGTATTATTAAGTGGACGTGCAGCAAGCTTCGCTACTCCGGTATTATTAAGTGGACGCGCAGCAAGCTTCGCTACTCCGGTGTTATTAATTTTATACATTGCTGAGCTAAAGGCATAACCGATTAAATAATAACTTGTCCTACTCACTGAAAAAGCAATCTGAAGATTGAACTCTGAACTTTTTTCCATACTTGGTTTAGCCACCCCGCGATGTGGCTTTTTCATTAGAATTCATCACAAATGAAGCGGATGAGAAGGAATCACAGGTAGAGATACCTGTACTGCTATTCGCTTATTTATACAATAAATTACTAATCTGCGAAATCTGCGGATAAATAAGAGAATCGATTTAGGATAAATAAATGGGATTATTAAAAAAGAAGAAGAAAATTAAAATAAAAAGCGTGGGCTCTTCCGGCGCTGAACATAGCCCGCGCAGACCTTACCAAATAGAGAAACTCGCTCCCTGTATGGACGGTTGTCCACAGGGTACGGATATACGCGGCTTTATGATGAAGATCGCTCAGGCGGAGAAATACGAAATGCCTCAGGATCAAGCTTTCAAAGAAGCCTGGGAAATCCTGACAAAGACTAATCCGCTTCCAGCCGTTTGCGGACGCGTGTGTCCTCATCCTTGCGAGGATGATTGCAACCGCAAGGAAAAAGAGGGAGCGTTAGGTATAAACAACGTCGAAAGATTCCTTGGCGATTGGGCTCTCGATCATAATCTCAAGCTAGTCAAGCTCACAGATGATGAACATCCCGAGAAGATTGCCGTCATCGGAGCCGGTCCGGCAGGACTTGCTTGTGCCTATCATTTAGCAAGACGCGGTTACATGGTTACGATATTCGAATCATTCCCAAATGTTGGTGGAATGCTTCGTTATGGTATCCCCGAATATCGTCTCCCGCGCGATATCATTGATGCTGAGGTACAAAATATCCTGGATATGGGTGTTGAGTTAAAAACCAATGTAACTATTGGCAAAGATATACCTTACGATCAGTTGCAGAAGGATTTCGATGCGATCTTCGTCGGTATAGGAGCTCACGGTGGTAAGCTGCTGAGAGCGCCCGGAGAGGATGCACCAAATGTTTACAGCGGTGTCGAGTATCTTCGCAAAGTAAACAGTGGCAATCCTCCTGAAATAGGCGACAAGGTAGTTGTTATTGGCGGTGGAGATACTGCCGTAGACGCCGCCCGTGTTGCATTAAGACTTGGCGCTGAAGTAACCATACTTTACCGTCGTACACGCAACGAGATGCCTGCTATCGAGGAGGAAATCGTCGGCGCTGAGGATGAAAAAATTATATTCCATTTCCTCGCTGCACCGATTGAAGTTATCCAGAAAGATGGTATAGCGGTTGAAATGCGTTGTCAGAGGATGGAACTTGGTGAACCGGATAGTTCCGGCAGGCGTCGTCCTGTGCCTATCGAGGGCGATGAGTTTACCATACCGGTTACTGCCGTAATCGCTGCCATTTCCCAGGAACCTGCTTGGGGAGGACTCGATCATCTTCATGAAGGACGTGACTGGGTCAAGGTTGACGAGTTCGGAAAAACTAAGTATGATAAGACCTACGGCGGCGGCGACGTCCTTGATCTTGGATTGGTAACCGGCGCTATCTACCAAGGTCGTAGATCGGCTGAGACTATTCACAATCATTTCCGCGGCATTGAATCGACTGAAGAGGAAAAACAGGAAATAATTAAAGCCGATAAAATTATTCTCAGTTACTACGAGGAAATGCAACGGCGTGAACGTGAAGAGGTTGCACCGGAGGATAGGTTTAAGAATCCCTGGGCTGAAATCACTTCTACATTATCAGAAAATGACGTCATTGCCGAAGCAAAACGGTGCATGAGTTGTGGAGTGTGTTTTGATTGCGGAGCTTGCTGGAGTTACTGCGGTGAAAACGCTATTGTCAAGCCAATAACACCAGGCGAACTATATACGATCAAATTCGAGTTCTGCAACGGTTGTGACAAATGTGCTGAAAACTGCCCTTGCGGTTTTCTCGAAATGAAAGATCCATCGCAAATAAAATAAAAAAATAAACAACTAAAGGAGTAATAATGGCAATTTTTGAATGGGAAGAAGTAGCCATCGAAGTAGATGAAGACGGCTTCATGCAGGAACCTGATGAGTGGAGCGAGCGTGTTGCACTTGCACTGGCAAGCACCGAAGGTGTGGAAGAACTTACAGACGAACACTGGCACCTTGTCCACTACCTGCGCGAGTACTATCAGAAGTTCGGGATCGCACCGATGATCCGGAAACTCTGTAAGGAAAGTGGCTTTCCACTGAAGAAGGTTTATGAGCTTTTCCCATCAGGTCCGGCAAAGGGTGCCTGCAAGGTTGCAGGTCTTGCCAAGCCAACCGGATGCGTCTGATTCATAAATCGAGACGGTATAATTTCACCGCGAAGAACACTGAAGGATTTATGTATCAATCTTTGTGCTCTTCGTGGTGATAGATTGTAAGGTTCAGAGTTCAGCCTTTAGGCTGTTAAACGCTAATACTACTTTGTTAAGTATGTGTTTTAGCTCTTCTTAATTGGCTAAAACAACTTAGCATTCTGTTTTACATCCGCTTAATTCGTTTAATCTGCTGTGAACCTCGTCCTTGCTAAATTCATTTCACAGCAGATTAAACAGATTATACAATACAAAGTTATGAGTTTAAAAAACCTTTTGGAGCAAAACCAAGACGTCATCATTGAAAGATGGCTGGATCTAATTCTGGCTACGTATCCTTCCGATGGATCGTTTTTCCTGAAAAAGCAGAAGAATCAATTCGCAAACCCTGTTGGTTATACGATCTCTAAAGAGATTGAAATTCTTTATCAAACACTTTTTAAGGATGTTGACACTGAAACGATCTCAACTTCCTTAGACAGTATTATAAAAATAAGATCTGTTCAGGATTTTTCTCCTTCTAAAGCCATCGGTTTCATTTTCCTGCTTAAAAAAGCGATTAACGACGAGTTAGGAAATACTGTGAAAGAAGAAGGACTGTATAGTGAATTGCATGAGATCGAGTCGAGTATTGACACACTAATTCTAAAAGCTTTTGACAGTTATATGAAAAGCAAGGATTTACTGTTCCGGATAAGAGCGGATGAGTTAAATCGAAGGACGAAAATAATTCTTTCAAGGTATAGCGATACTGATTAAGGTTTTATTGAATACAACAATACAGCAATTCTACAATCAAACAATCAATAATCAAATATGAATGCCATTTATTCCCTCATCGCAGTTTTCATTCTGATAGCGTTAGTCCTCCTTGGGATAGGGGGGGCAGGATTGTATTACGTTTTCGGAGTAATAATACCCTATGTAGCTATTGTCTTCTTCTTAGCTGGTTTTGTTTACCGGGTTTTAAAGTGGGCGAAGGCGCCAGTACCGTTTCGTATAACAACTACTTGCGGACAACAGAAGTCACTTCCCTGGATAAAAAATAATGAGCTTGAGAATCCTTCAACAGGACTTAGTGTAATCGGAAGGATGTTGTTGGAAGTCCTGTTTTTCCGTTCCCTGTTTCGGAACACTAAAACTGAATTGAAGGACGGACCGAAGGTTGTATACAGCTTAAACAATTGGCTCTGGCTGGGTGGACTTGCATTCCACTGGTCGTTTCTGATAATAATCGTCCGTCATTTCAGGTTCTTTACTGAGCCTGTTCCGGCTTTTATTTCAATAATAGAGAAATTAGACTCGTTCTTCCAGGTGGGTCTGCCGATTATCTACGCAACCGATGCGATTATCCTTGCAGCGGTTTCTTTTCTTGTACTGCGCAGGATAATGGACAGCAGAATGCGTTATATCTCCCTTAACGCAGATTTCTTTCCACTGTTTTTAATATTAAGCATCGCTGTAACCGGCGTCTGGATGCGTTATTTCGGCAAGGTTGATGTAATCGGGATAAAAGAACTGGCAATAGGGCTGTTTACGTTTAATCCGGTCGTTCCGGAAGGGATTGGCGTTTTCTTTTTCATTCACCTGTTCCTTGTAAGCGTCCTAATAGCCTATTTTCCGTTCAGCAAGTTAATGCACATGGGTGGCGTTTTTCTCAGCCCGACCCGTAATCTTGCTAATAACAACCGGATGAAGAGACATATCAATCCCTGGAATCCTAAAGTCAAATTTCATACTTACGAGGAGTATGAGGATGAATTCAGGGAAGTTATGCGCGATGCCGGAATGCCTTTAGATAAGAAGTAAGAAAGTACGAAAGTGTGAAAGTGCGAAAGTAAAAAACTCCTTAAGAACAAAAGTTTAGAGTCCAGCCTTCAGTCTGTTCTTCTGTCAGCCCAACTCGGTTGATAGTATCAACTTAAACGTTGCTATCAGGGACGGCGTACTGACAGCGGTTTTTACTTTCGCACTTTCATACTTTCGTATTTTCGCACTAAATTTAGGATTTTTTCATGCCTGAAGATCAAATGAAACCTGAAGAACTTTTTCAGATAGATTATAAACCACCCGGCAAAGGGTGGATGGAAACCAAACCGGATATTCGCAGAGGTAAGATCAACTGGGCTGCTGTACCTAAGAGCGTTGAGTATCTCGATCTTCCAAATCCGCGTAAATGGTCACCATTGGATAAAGACTGGAAACTGCCGGATAACTGGAAAGAAATCATACTTGAAGGTATGCGCGAACGTATTCACAAATTCCGTACGTTCCAGGTGTTTATGGACATCTGTGTGCGTTGTGGAGCTTGTGCTGACAAGTGTCATTTCTTCATCGGTTCCGGTGACCCTAAGAATATGCCGGTGCTGAGAGCGGAACTATTGCGAGCTGTTTACCGCAAGGAATTTACACTCGCCGGTAAGCTGATGGGAAAAATGGCAGGCGCGCGCGACCTGACAGAAGACGTCCTTAAGGAATGGTTCTTCTACTTCTTCCAATGCACAGAGTGCCGTCGTTGTTCGGTATTTTGCCCTTACGGTATCGATACTGCTGAAATCACAATGATGGGACGAGAGCTTCTAAGCCTTGTCGGACTTGAGATAGACTGGGTTACGACGCCTATAGCAAATTGCTTCCGTACCGGTAATCACCTTGGTATACAGCCGCATGGCTTCCAGGACAGCATTGATTTTGCTGTGGATGACTTCAAGGATCTAACCGGTATCAAGGTTGAAGCTCCGGTCAACAAGAAGGGCGCTGAGATACTGTTTATTGTGCCGTCAGCCGACTATTTCGCAGACCCGCACTATTACGGTTTACTTGGTTATATGGCGTTGTTTCACGAGATCGGGCTCGATTATACTTACAGTTCGTATGCTTCCGAAGGTGGTAACTTTGGGTTGTTTCATTCTAATCAGGCAATGAAACGGTTAAACTCAAAGATTTATATGGAAGCCGAGCGACTCGGCGTTAAATGGATAATCGGAGGAGAATGCGGTCATATGTGGCGGGTAATCAACCAGTATATGGACACGATGAATGGACCCGCTGATTTCCTCGAAGTTCCCAAATCACCGATCACAGGCACGGTTTTCGAGAATACGAAAGCAACCAAGATGGTGCATATTTGCGAATTTACAGCGGATCTGATAAAAAACGACAAATTAAAGCTGGACAAGAGCCGCAACGATCAATGGCGCGTAACTTTCCACGACTCCTGCAATCCCGCTCGTGCAATGGGTATAATTGAAGAACCGCGTTATGTTATTAATAGCTGTTGTAACCATTTCTTTGAAATGCCTGAGAACTGCATTAAAGAACAGACCTTCTGCTGCGGCGGTGGGGCTGGACTTGGTACTGATGAGAATATGGAGATGAGAATGCGCGGCGGTCTGCCCAGAGCCAATGCAGTCAAATACGTTCATGATAAATATGGCGTGAATGTTTTAACCTGTATGTGCGCCATTGACAAAGCGGTATTACCGGCTCTTATGGATTACTGGGTTCCTGGCGTCCAGGTTGGAGCCGTTCATGAACTTGTTGGAAACGCTCTCGTAATGAAGGGTGAGAAAGAGGATAGAACAGATATGCGCGGCGAACCATTTATTGGGAAGGAGACAGCCAAAGATGTATAACGGCGGTAAAATAATAATCGGGTTGATTATCTTTCTGATTGCGATGACGTCGCCGATCTGGTATAACGCAACCTTCGGTGATACATCCGGAATGCCTGACATCGAGATCATTACTAAGGACATCCCCGGCAAGGATAAATGTGTGTTGCCGAGAGAAGAGATGCGCTCTTCCCACATGGACATCCTTGATGACTGGCGTGATATTGTGATTCGTGACGGCAAGCGTGTCCATACTACACCTGACGGTAGGAAGTTCAATCGCAGTTTATCTTACGTTCGACCTGAACCCGAAGCTAACGATAGTTCCGTTGCGGACACGAGTTTAACCAAGACACATAAGAAACCGGAGATCACCAGGAATTCCTGTATGGACTGTCATTCAAATAAAGATAAATTCTGTGACAGGTGTCATAATTATACATCAGTTGATCCGTACTGTTGGGAATGTCATATTATACCGGAGGTGAAATAATGGGCGTTGATCGGAGGAATTTTATAAAGATAGCCGGTCTTTCAACCGTTGCTTTGGTGAGTAAACCAGTAGTTGATGCACTCGCCGACATTGACCTGCCCGAAGATTCACCCTTGGAGGCAAAGCGCTGGGCAATGGTCATCGATTTGAAGAAATGCGAGGCAAACGAAGGCTGTACTGCTTGTATAGACGCTTGTCATTTGGAACACAACGTTCCTGATTTTAAGGATGCCAAGGATGAGATAAAATGGATCTGGACGGAACACTTCGAGCATGCCTTTCACGAGCTGGACCAGGAATATATCAACAAGGAACTGAAACATTTACCAGCATTGGTACTGTGCAACCATTGCGATAATCCGCCCTGTGTCAGAGCCTGTCCGACCGGAGCGACCTTTAAGCGTGACGATGGTATTGTTATGATGGACTGGCATCGGTGTATCGGTTGTCGTTATTGTCTGGCGGCTTGTCCTTACGGATCGAGGAGCTTTAACTGGCGCGACCCGAAACCGGCGATTAAGGAAGAGAAGCCTAACTATCCAACCCGGATGCGAGGCATAGTTGAAAAATGCACCTTCTGTGATGAACGGCTTGCCAAGGGACAGATGCCAGCTTGCGTGGATGCCTGTCCGGTGGGCGCTTTGGTGTTTGACGACCTTGAAAATCCTGATTCTATTGTCAGGAAACTGCTTGCCGAGAATTTCACCATCCGTCGTAAACCCGGTCTGGGCACAAAACCTGAAATCTATTACATAGTGTGAGGGAAGTATGTACGATAAAATTTTCTATGGAAATAAAGGATACTGGACCTGGCTCATATTTTTGGCTGGGATATTATTTATCGGCTTCCTTGCCTATCTGAAACAGTTTAACGAAGGTCTATATATAACCGGACTTAGTCGGGATGTATCGTGGGGATTTTACATTGCTCAATTTACGTTCCTTGTCGGTGTTGCCGCCTCAGCGGTAATGGTTGTCCTGCCTTATTATCTTCATAATTACAAGGCATTTGGAAAGATTACCATATTGGGAGAGTTCTTAGCCATACCGGCTGTAATAATGTGTATGACGTTTATCTTTGTAGATATGGGTCAACCTTTTAGAATCCTCAATGTGTTCCTTCACCCATCACTTAAATCGGTAATGTTCTGGGACACAGTTGCTTTGTTTGGATATCTCGTGTTGAATATCTTTATTGGTTTTATTACTCTAGGCTCTGAGCGTAAATCAATCGCACCTCCGAAGTGGATTAAACCTATTATTATACTCTCGATTCCCTGGGCGATCAGCATTCATACGGTAACGGCGTTTCTATATGCCGGTCTTGCAGCGCGCCCCTTCTGGATGACAGCGGTTTTAGCGCCACGCTTCCTTGCTTCGGCGTTTGCTTCTGGTCCTGCTCTGTTGATTTTGTTTGTATTGCTGCTAAGAAAGCTTACGAAATTCGACGCCGGTAAAGAAGCTGTGCAGAAGTTAGCGGTAATTGCCACTTATGCGATGTGTTTTAATGTATTCCTGATATTGATGGAAGTGTTCACCGCATTCTACAGTGGTATATCAGAACACTCGGTTCACTTTAAGTATATGTTTGTCGGTGTTGAAGGTCATAACACACTTGTTCCTTGGATGTGGACGTCATCTATTCTTGCGATAATTACTTTGATTTTCATTATTCCTCCCAGTTCGCGCCGGAATGAGAAGACACTTGTCTTTGCTTGTATAACGTTATTCATTTCGATATGGATTGACAAAGGGATGGGAATGATCGTAGCGGGATATGTTCCAAATCCGTTAGGCAAAGTAGTGGAGTATTTCCCAACCGTGCCGGAGCTACTCATTTCGCTCGGAGTATATGCAATGGGTGCTCTTATTATTACGCTTTTGTATAAGATTGCTTTATCGGTTAAGACAAGAGTGGCTTGAATGTGAAAACCGTAGGATAGTAGAAATAGGGGGACAGTACACCTATTTTTCTATAGATAGTTGGTCATTTTTTAAATACTTATAAAAATAGGTATACTGTCCCCCTATTTCACTGATAACGCATCAGTATTAAAAACCCTCGGAGCATCTGAAATGGATGTAATTATAATAGGTGGTTCTACCGCGGGTCTTAAAGCCGCCTGTCGAATCAGCCGCCTCCAACCTGACGCAAAAGTGCGCGTACTGGTTATGGAAAAGTACTTCGCTTATTCAGCCTGCGGATTGCCTCATTTTCTGTCAGGTGATGTGAATACAATAGAAGCGCTTGTCAGTACTCCTAATGGCACCATCAAGGATGAGAAGTATTTCCGAGACGTTAAGGGTGTTGAAATACTACCCGGACGAAAAGCTATATCCATTGATCGCTCTGCCAGACTTGTTCAATGCAAAGTAATCCCTGATGGAAAAGAAGAAACCTACCCTTACGACCGTCTTGTTATAGCCACTGGTTCCAAACCTGTATTACCTGCAATCCCCGGCGTTGATGATCCCGGCGTTATATCCTTCACTCAACCGGATGATGCGATAAAACTACGAAGTGAGCTTGAGACCGGTCAAATAGGTAAAGTAACCATTATCGGCGCTGGTATAATTGGACTTGAGCTTTGTGAAGCTTTCAGCGCTTTATGGGGAGTGGATATTAACCTGATCGAACTTCAGAATCAAGTATTAGCAGGTGTATTGGACGAAGATCTTGCCCGAATGGTTGAGGCTGAAATTGAAGCTCAAGGAATCCATCTTCAACTTGGCTGTGGTTGCCGGGAGATAGTTCCGGAAGCAGATGGGCTTTGTATGTTTGATAACTCCGGTGAGATGATTCCTTCCGATCGGATTATTCTTGCTTCAGGTGTTCACCCAAACTCTGACTTGGCACGAGCAGGGGGACTTGGCGTCGGTATTACCGGAGGAATCGAGGTTAGTGATAAACTGCAGACGTCTGATCCTGATATTTATGCTGCCGGTGACTGCGTGGAACTTCCCAATGCCATTGATGGTCAAGTTGGCATCTATCAATCAGGTTCGCTGGCTTCAAGGATGGGAAGAGTCGTAGGTGATAATATCTGTAACGGCGACTCTCGTTTCGGACCGGTCGTTGATGCAAAAGTAGCCAAGGTGTTTGATATTACAATAGGTTCAGTTGGACTAACAAAAACGGAATGCTTAGAAAAGGGTTATGAAATAGGTGAGTCCTGGGGTACTTTCCATGACCGGTTGCATTATTATCCTGAAGCCAGTCCGATAAACGCAAAGATTATCTATGATCGTAGTAACAGCAAACTACTGGGTTTCCAAGCAGTTTCGAGTGGTTGGCTGGTTCATACACTGAATATTGCAGCACAAGCGATTCGCACTGGTTCAACCTTAGAAGATTTACATGAAATAGAGCATTCTTATGCACCACCCTTCGCGCTGACTTTTGAAACGCTGCACAGCCTTGCCTATATCGCTGAGAACAGCCGTACTGCCGGAGTGAAACTCATCTCACCTGTTGGTTTTAACAATCTACCTGAAGATGCGCTTATACTTGACGTTCGTATTCCGTCCGAGATAGAAGGAAGACCTTTGGATATAGGGAATTATAAAATGCTGGCGGTTTCTGTAGAAGAACTGCGGGCAAGGCTCAGCGAGGTTCCGAGCAACTGTCCAATAGTTGCGGTTTGTCAGATGGGCGGTAGAGGTTGGGATGCTGCGCTTATGTTGCGGCGTGCAGGTTTCAGCGATGTTGGTATACTTGCTGGAGGAGCACTTTTCCAGCCACTAACGAAAAAATAATTCACAGCAGATTAAACAGATTAAGCAGAAGAATTTGGATTTCAAGCTTCAGCTTGCTATTTAGGCAGCGAAAAACAAGCTGAAGCTTGAACTCTAAACTCAGAATAAAAAAACAAAATAATCTGTTTAATCTGTGTAAACTGCGGTTAATAAACATTGCCACTAATCTGTTGCGGAATAAATCATCAAACGGGCTCTCTGACCGACAGAGAGCCTTTTCAATTACAAAGAAGTGAACTTGCCCAGGCGACAACCGATTTCAAACGTATATCCGGTCTGGAAGAGGTTGTTATAATCGCTACCTGCAATCGTGTCGAATTCTACTGCCGAGACTCGGTAAAGACAGATCCGCGTCAGGCTGTGATTAGTCTGTACAAAGAAAGAGGAGTACAAGACCCTGAGCAGTTGGATGAACATTGGTTTTTTCGCCAAGGAACCAGCGTGGCGCGTCATCTTTTTAAGGTCGCCGCCGGACTTGATTCACCACTGCTGGGTGAAGATCAGGTTTTCAACCAGGTGAAGGACGCTTACAGTGTCGGTTGTTCGATTAGCGGTCCAGGACGGTTTCTACATAAGTTGTTTCACCATGCCTTTCAGATAGCCAAACAGATTCGTACGGAAACCGAAATTGGATCAGGTGTGCAGGGACTGGCGGGCGCTTCTGTTGAAATAGTGCGAAAACAATTCGATGGAAAATTAGTCGGCAGAAATGTGCTTATTGTGGGTGTTAATAGTTCTACAGAGATGCTTTTATCCCGCCTGTCAAGAGAAAATGTAAATACAACAGTCGCCAACCGAACGCTTTACACTGCTGAAAAGATTGTCCGATCTTATAATGCTGTTGCAGTGTCTTTAGTTGATTTCTTACCCACTCTAAAAACTGCTGATATAATTTTCAGTGTCACATCGACTCCAGGCTTCCTGATATTACCGGAATATTTTAATAATAACGATAAAGCGAAATCAATAATTGCTGTAGACCTTGCCGTGCCTCGTGATATCGACCCGCATGTAGGCGATATTGATGGAATCACATTACTTGATCTTGACGATATAAAAGGCTATCTTGATTTGGTTCAACAAGAGCGCTCTGGTGATATTCCTTATGCGCTCGAGCTTATTGAGGAACAGGTGCAAGCTTACGAGTTCTGGCGTCGTAACACCGTCTCAGGAGGCAATGCAGCTATGCGGCAGATTCTCGACCAGGACCGCAAGGATATTATCACTCGGTTCAAGGACGGCTTCCGTCAAAGCGATCAAAAAGCTCTTGAAGCATTATCAAAGAGTCTTTATCGTCAGTTCTTACGTCGGTTCAATAATTTAAAGCAAAATGGTTTGAAATAGAATAGATTGTTTGATTGTTAGATTGCTGTATTGCTATATTGTTGTATTGTTCAGAAACTTCAGAAAAACATGGAACAATGGAACAATGAGACAATCAAACAGTCAAGCAATACAACAATACAACAGTTATAAAATTCATAATGTATCTTCCTCTTCTATTCAATACCGATACAATGAACTGCCTGATTGTGGGCGGTGGCAAGGTAGCACTTCGTAAGGTTGAAGTCCTATTGGACGCTGGATGCAAGGTCAAGGTTATATCTCCGGATGTAATTTCACCCATTTCAGACCTTGTAAAAGCGGAAAAAATTGCCTATAATCAAAGGGAGTATCAGAATGGTGATTGCAATGGTATGCAACTCGTAATTTCCGCTACTGAAAACACATTCGTTAACATGCAGGTTTCAGAAGACGCAGGAGCTTTAAATATTCCGGTGAATGTGGTTGATGTTCCTGAGTTGTGTACTGTGATATTTCCAGCGATATATCGTGACGAACCTCTGATTGTAGCAGTAAGCACAGGTGGGGAGGCGCCGTTTATGGCACAGGAGTTGCGAAATAGAGTTGAAAAAACTATTTCAAAATGGAGTCGATGGGTGATTATTGCTAGAAGATTCAGAAAAATAGTATTACAAAATACCAGTATTGTTTCTGAAAAAAGGGCATTTTACAGGAAATTCATACAAGCAGGGATACCACCGGATAATGTTAATCCACCAGATGATGATATTCTTGATAATTGGCTCAAATGGTTAAAGAATTTATCCGAATAGGTTAGGCAATTTCGATAATTTTTATCTTGTAAATCCTGTAAAAAAAGGGAATCGCGTATTAGCAAAATCGGCAAAATATTCCTTGTAGGTGCAGGTCCTGGTCATCCCGGATTGATAACTCTATATGGGCATGAGTTACTCCGGAAATGTGACGTTGTAGTCTACGATGATTTAGCCCCTTATGAATTAGTAGCCGCCCTTCCATCCCATATAGAGCGTTATTACGTCGGCAAACGCGCCGGACGACACTCCAAACCACAGAAAGAAACCAATAGTTTGTTAGTCAGCTTAGCAAAAGAGGGTAAGAAAGTCGTTAGATTAAAGGGTGGCGATCCATTTATCTTCGGTCGGGGTGGGGAAGAGGTGAGCTGTTTAAAAACAGCAGGGATTCCCTTTGAGATCGTTCCGGGAGTAACCGCCGTATCAGCGGTTGCTGCTGGCGCTGGAATTCCGCTCACTGACCGTAGAGACTCTTCATGGTTGCTAATGGCGACGGGGCACGAAGCAAGCTCTGCATCACTGCCGGTGCCGTGGGAGGAAATAGCCGGTCTGAAAGGCGGTACAATTGCTGTTTATATGGGTGTAAGCAAGCTTGCTGGAACAGTAGATAAACTTCTTACCGGGGGAAGCGATCCCAATACCAAAACAGCAGTAGTTGAAAACGGTTATACAGGATCGCAGAGAGTCATCAAAACTTCGTTGAAGAACCTACCCCAGGAATGTGTTGAGAAGAACATTAATCCACCGGCGATTATAATTATAGGCGATGTCGTCAAACAAATGGATCAATTGAACTGGAAAACACCAGGCATTCTGTCCGATAAGCGAATATTAGTTACCAGACCCTATGAGCAAGCTGCCAGATTATGCGGGATTCTCCGCGAATATGGCGCCGATACACTTTCTTTACCAACAATAAGAATTGAACCATACGAAGATTTTGACGGTTGGTTAAAATTTGAACAGTTGTGTCAGGTGATAATACCTGACACAACGAAAGAGATGATAAATGTGCAGGGATGGCTGGTCTTCACAAGCCGTGCTGGAGTGACTCATTTCATTAACGAGCTTTTCGAAAGAGGTTACGATATTCGGTGTTTATTTGGTTATAAAATTGCGGCTATCGGTCCTGGAACTACAGAGGCTTTACTTGGCTATGGTTTGAAAACAGACCTCGAACCGGACGTATCAACGGTTGCTGAATTATCAAATAAGCTTAAAAATGCATACGATTTCAAGGGAAAGATCGTAATTAGAGTTCGTGGTAATTTAAGTGATAATACAATAGAGGATGCACTTAATTCAGAAGGCGCTGAGATCGTGAAACTTACCGTTTATCGGACTACCATTCCCGAATGGGAACCGCATTGGCTGAATGCTATCAATGAAACGCCACCGGATTATATTACATTTACCAGCGGTTCGACAGTAGAAGGATTTGTTAAGATATTTGGTAAGGTTGATGCAGTTCGCATTGCATTAAAGTCATCGATTATTTCAATAGGTCCGGTTACTACGAGAACAGCAAAAAAATACGGTATTCGCGTTGCATCCGAAGCCAGACAGCATACTATTAGCGGTTTATCAGATGTGTTGGTTCGGTATGCAAAAACCTCAATAAAATAAGTACACTGTTCCTATATTTACACCGGAGTGCTCAAGCTTGCTGAGCCCGATCAGGGAATAATACTTGGTATAAACTGCTCAAGCAAGCTTGAGCACTCCGGTGTAAATGACGTTATTTAAAGGTAATACAATGAAAAACAAACACATCAAAATGTGTCAACTTCGTTGGATAATACCAATTCTGTTATTATTTGCAACGATATTTCTTTCCGGATCACCTGCCAATTGCGCTGTAAAACGCTTGGATCCTGCGTTAGCCGACAGTCTTGCCCAAGCTGTAGATGATCCTCTTGTCCGAGCTGATTACTACATTGACGCCTGGCTCGATGAAAAGGCAATAGCAGAATTGGAAAAGGCAGAACAGAAGAATGCTGAAATCCTCTGGCGTTTAGCGAAGGCTCGCATCAATATAGGGGAGAACCTGGAGGGTGATGAGGCGCTTGTCCTTTTTGAGCAGGCTATGAATGAAGCCCAATCCGCTGTTGACCTTGAACCTGACAATTCCCTTGCACAACAGACTCTTGCAGTTGCTTGTGGTCGAGTGGCGCTATTCAAAGGTGTATTCAAATCTTTAGGTCTAGTAAAGCGAGTTCATAAAGCAGTATTGAGAGCGGTTGCCTGTGGTGATTCTGTTCCTATATCGTTATACGTACTGGGTCGCACCCACAAGAAATTGATCGAAAAGCCCGGTTTCATAAGAGCGGCTTTAGGATTGGGATGGGCAAAGGAAGATTCTGTAGCTTACTATTTCGAGCGAGCCCTTAAAGTCAGCGACGGTAACATGATCCAATGCCGGGTTGAGTATGCTGATTACTTGATAAACAGGAAGGGGGATAAGGAAGCTGCCAAACAAATGCTGAAAGCCGCACTTGATTTGCCATTACGGGATGAACAGGACAGTAAAGGCAAGCAGAGAGCAAGCGAGATGTTGAAGAAGTTGGCGGAGTGAGAAAAGACAGAAAACATTCTGTCATGGGCGATTCAGCAAAGAATAAAAACATCGTCGCGCCGGCGTCTCACCGGCATTGAAGAACCTTGTCGGCGAGACGCCAGCGCTACAGCGGGTGGCACGAGCTACGTTGAAACAATCGAACAATGAAACAATTTTAATCTGTCTTTCTTCGTATTATATTTATATTGATCAATTCTCATCCTGCTTGCCATTTGATTCAAATCTGTAAGTAACACTTATGGTGATATTTTGCGAAAATATACAAAATTTCTATTAATTGCTATACTGAGCCTTCTGGGATTAAATGTAGACGCTCAAGAAATCCGCGAGGTTGGATTCTATGACACACCAGGAAGGTCGATTGCCGTCGCTTTATTAGGAGATTATGCTTATGTGGCTGATTATAATCGAGGCTTACGTGTAATCAACATAAGCAATCCTGCCGGATCCGGAGGAGGTTAGTTGGTTCCACACACCCGGGCAGGCAAGGGACGTTGTGGTATCAGGTGATTACGTTTGTGCTGCAGTAGGCGAGAATGGTCTTGTGGTTATTGATATATCAGATCCGGACAATCCCAATATAGTCGGAAGCTTTGATACACCCGGAATAGCAAACGGCGTAACGCTCATTGGTGAACACGCTTATATAGGTGATGGTGAGAACGGCTTACTGGTAATTAACGTTTCAGACCCGGAGAACCCGGATTTGGTTTACAGCAAGGATACACCGGGATTTACAACTAATATCGTAGTACATGGTGATTATGCTTTCGCAGCGGATGGTAATAACGGCTTGATCATCTTTGATGTGTCTGATTACTTAACACCACAGGATATTGAAGTCTCACCAGAGGCGATTGATTTTGGTGATGTAATAGTTGAATTCATTTCTGAGAGAATTTTAACAATCTCCAATGAGGGTGATTATGACTTGATTGTTTCGGAAATTACAGTAGAGGGTGACTACTTCACAACCGATTTTGAGGAAGAGTTAGTCATTGAACGGCATAGTAGTCATCAATTGACCGTTACTTTTACACCGGAAGAAGGTGGTGATCTGGAAGGAATCTTAACTATTACGTCAAATGATCCTGATACGCAAAATATTACAATTTCATTGCAAGGTATTGGTATTCTGTTGCCGGAGGTTGTGGTATCACCGGAAGAGCTTGATTTTGGCGAGGTCGTAATTGGTCGAACTGAGGAAATGATTCTGAATATCGGAAATGAAGGCGATGGTATTTTAATCGTATCTGATATCACAGTGAATGGCAATGGATATAACGTTGATTTTGAGAATGAGATAGTTGTACAGTCGAATGAAAACTACGAATTGACAGTTTCTTTCGCCCCGGATGAGCAGGATGAGTTTGAAGGAGTATTAACCATCGTTTCCAATGATCCGGAAAATGAAGAGATTGACATTTCGTTGTTAGGGTCGGGCAAAAGCGGTGTAGGTCACTATGATACACCCGGCGTTGCCCAGGATGTCTTTGTTGCTGGAGAAATTGCTTATGTAGCAGATTACAGAAGCGGTATTCGTCTTATTGATATCTCTAATCCTGAACATCCTGAAGAGGTTGGATTCTATAATACACCCGGGCGAGCTTATTCTATTTTCGTGGTTGAGAATATAGCTTACGTAGCTGACTGGAACCGAGGCTTGCGCTTGATAGATGTATCTGACCCTGAGGACCTTGATGAAATAAGCCACTTCGATAATGAAGGGAATGTACTAAATGTTTTTGTTTCGGATGACGTTGCATACATAGGCACCACCACAGGTCTTCGTTTGATAGATGTATCCGATCCTGAAAATCCCAGTCAGATAGGCGTTTATGAAGACGATCCTGGTTTTGCTCAGGATGTTTTTGTGCAGGATAATTACGCATACTTAGCCACTACCGGCAACTGGGGTAGTGATTTCCGAATACTCGACGTTTCCAATCCCGGACAACTGGAGTTAATCGGGACTGTTGACGCTCACGATGCTTATGGTCTATTTGTTACGGACGGTATAGCCTACGTTGCGGATGGAAATGATGGCTTGCAGATAATAGATGTATCCGATCCCGAACATCCTGAAATAATAGCTTCCTATGACGCTAACGGTGGCGCCTGGGATGTTTTTATTACCGATAACGTTGCTTATACAGGCTGGGATCTTATCAGCGATTTCAGGTTGATCGATGTAACCGATCCCGAATATCCATCCGAAGCGTACAACTATGATGCACCGGGAAGGATAAAGAGCGTTTTTGTTGCAAATGGATTTGCTTACGTAGCAATTGAAGGACGTGGTCTGCGTATCTATGACACAATTGAAGTTCCATTGCAAGCCGATATTGACATTTATAATGATATGCTTGATTTCGATGAAGAATTGATAAACAACGACGATCAATTAGGATTAACGATCTATAATGACGGTAATACCGATTTAATCCTTACAGATATTGAGATTGAAGGGGATTATTTCAGTTGTGATGTCGAGGAAAACCCGTGCATTAATCCCGATGATAGCTATGATTTGATAGTGTCATTTACACCAAGCGCAATCGGTGAATACGTAGGCAGCCTAACTATCGCATCCAACGATCCAAACGAGGTGGAGAAAACGATTTCATTATCTGGAAAATGTGTTTCGCCGGAAATTGAAGTATCACCACAATCACTTGACTTTGACGAGGGATTTGTAAGCTTTAGCAAGCGATTGACTTTGACCATTGCTAACCTCGGTGACGCCGATCTGATTGTCTCAGATATAGTGGTTGAAAACGACTATTTCAATACGGATTTTGAAGACGAGTTGGTAATCGAACCGGAAGAAAATTATGAAATAGATATAACCTTCTCACCCCAAGTTGTCGGTGAGTTCAATACGAGATTGCTTATTTCCTCCAGTGATCCTGATGAAGCTCAAGTAATTGTCAATATAACGAGTCATGCCGGCATTCCAGAGATAAGCGAGGATGGATACTACGATACGGACGGACGCGCGTATGGTGTTGTTGTTTCAGGTGATCTGGCTTTTGTTGCTGATTATACTAATGGTTTAAGAATTATTGACATTAGCAACCTTGCAGAACCACAGGAAGTCGGTTCGTATGATACACCAGGGCGCGCTATGGGCGTGACTATAGCAGGTGATTATGCTTACATTGCCGATTATAACGAGGGCTTGCGTGTAATTGCTGTTGCTGATCCGGATGAGGTTGATGAGGTTGGAGTCTACGATACACCAGGTTGGGCGTTTGATGTCGTTATCAGGAGAGGATTGGTATACATAGCAGACGGTAGAGGTCTCTGTATAGTTGATGTCAGCGATCCGACGTCTCCAATTGAGATCAGTTACTATAACACGCCTCGTCGTGCAAAAGGAGTAGATGTACTGGGCGATTACGCATACGTTACGGATGGATACAGTGGATTGCATTTATTAGACGTCAGCGATCCATACAATCCTCACGAGGTTGGATCAATAGATACACCCGGTGAGGCTATGGGCGTTGTCGTTGTTGGAAACTATGCCTACATTGCCGATGGATTCGGTGGTTTGCGAATAATAGACGTCAGTAATCCACAGAATCCGGAGGAGGTCGGTTTCTATGATACACCAGGAGGAGCAAGGGACGTTGCAGCAACGGTTCATTGGATTTATGTAGCAGATGGCTATAGTGGTATGCGCTTGATAGACGTAAGCGATCCTGAGAACCCGGAAGATGAAGATTTCTTTGATACACCCGGATACGCTCAGGGCGTTGCTGTTGCAGGGAACTATTGTTTTATCGCAGATAAAGACCACGGACTCAGCATCCTGAACGTGTGGGAGTTCATTCCACAATGTCCGGCAATGGTTCTATCTCCTGAAGTGTTTGAATTTGGTGAGGTTCTAATCGGTGAAGGCGCTGATCGAATATTGAACATCCGTAATGATGGCGTCATTGATCTTCAAATATCAGATATTATTGATGGCGAATATTTCATAACCGAATTCGATGAAGAAATCATCATCAGACCCGGGGGCAGTTTCGATCAGACCGTTAGTTTTGCTCCACAGGAAGTAGGTGAATATGAGGGATCATTGACGATCATTTCCAATAATCCTGGTGAGGAAACAATAGTAGGATTAACTGGAACTGGAATAGTTACCCCTGAAATTCACGTATCACCCGACACTCTGAACTTTGGTGAAGTCGTAGTTTCCCAAAGAGCAGAGTTGTCATTAACCATTAGCAACGAAGGCGAAGCCGATCTGGTTGTGTCGGATGTCTCCATTGATGGTGAATGTTTTATTGCAGTAATTGAAGAAGAAATCACTATTGAAGTAGATTCCAGCTATGATCTTACTGTTACCTTCGCACCGGAAGCAGCTGGTGAATTTATAGGTTCATTGACGGTATCATCAAATGATCTTATTCAGCCGGAATTAACTGTTTCTCTACGAGGATTGGGGATAATAGCGCCGGTTATGGCATTATCAGATGAGGAACTCAACTTTGATGAAACTTATATAGGCGGTAATAACGAATTAACGCTTACTATCCTCAACGAAGGAAACGCTGATCTGATTATCTCTGATGTTTCGGCAGGCACAGAACACTTCTTTACCGATTTCTTCGATGAGATAACCATTGAACCGGAAGAGGAACATAATCTCACTATCAGTTTCTCGCCTTATGTATCAGGGGATTTGGAAGACGAACTGCTTATTACGTCCAACAGAAATAGGGGAACAGTATCCTTGTTTGGTTCGGGAATTGCGCCGCCGGTTTCATTTTTACCGGATGAGCTTGACTTCGATGAAGTACTTGTTGGTTCGAGCAGGATGTTGACCGTAACCATCCGTAATGAAGGTGAAGAAGATTTCACATTGTCCGATGTAACAGCGGATGTGGATTATTTCAGCAGCAACTTTGGCGATGATGTGATTATCGAACCGGACGATGAGTATAATCTCACTGTTATATTCACACCTGAAGAGATGGGAGAATTTACCGGAATACTCCAAATTACTTCTGATAATTCTGATTTATGGCAGATAAGGGTTGCTCTGTATGGATCGGGAGTTATGGATCAGAGCATCAGGGCTCAACCGGATACACTCGATTTCAACACGTGTCTTGTAGACCGTCGTGACGAATTATTGTTGACAATTAGCAATGATGGAAATCTCGATTTGATTGTTTCAGACATTTTCGTTGTAGGGGATAACTTTCGCACTGATTTTACGGATGAAATAATTATCGCATCAGAATCTGATTATCATCTTACTGTTACATTTGAACCTGATGAGGTCGATGATTATGAAGGCACTCTGATCATCACTTCCGATGATAGGGAAAACGAAGAGATCACTATACAACTAATTGGTTCTGGAATAATATCTCCGGTTATTACCGTCATACCGGAAGCTCTCGATTTTGGAGTCGTATTAGTGAACTTTAACTGTGACTTGACACTTAGATTAAGAAATTACGGCAATGCTGATCTTACCGTTTCTGATGTAACGATTGATGGAGATTACTTCAGCGTTGACTTTGATGAGGAATTACTTATAGAACCGGAATGGAGAGACTTCCTGACCATAACTTTTGCACCAGAGGAATACGGTAGTTTTATGGGAAGGTTGACTATCATCTCGGATGATGAAGTAAGTGAAGAGGTGAACTTATCTTTAAGTGGCGTCTGCAACGTTCTACAGCTTCGCGAGACAGGTGCTTCTGTTTCATCAGGAGATGCCAGCGGTGTCGATGTTTCGGGTGACTATGCGTATCTTGCAGATGGCAGAGAAGGCGGATTAAGGGTAATTAATATTTCAGAACCGGAATCGCCGCAAGAAGTTGCATTCTTCAATACTAATGGTGATGCACAAAATGTAACCGTTGCCGGTGATTATGCTTACGTTGCCGATGGTGAGGAAGGTCTGTTGATTCTGGATATATCCGATCCTGATGAAATTGAAGAAATCGGCAGTTGGAATCCAAATGCGGGGTTTGCTTATAACGTGACAGTTTACGGTGATTATGCATATCTGGCAAACGGCGCACAGGATAACGGGTTTTGTGTGGTGGACGTTTCCAACCCTCGCGAACCAAGATTGGTTGGCGAGATCGGTCAATTAGATGCTGTATACAGCGTTGCGGTTCGAGGGGATTGGGCTTATGCGGCAAGTGGTGAAAATGGTTTGATAACGATTGATATTACCGATCCGGATGATCCCCAGTTAGTTGGTTCCTATGACTATGATCCGCTAGGAATTGCAATGGACATTGCGGTGGGAGGAAACTATGGATACCTGGCGAATGCTGACCTCGGTTTGCGTGTGGTGAATATTACAAATCCGCAGCAACTACAGGTAGCAGCGAATTATGATACTCCCGGATTTGCAAGAGGAATTCAAATCCTGAATAATAGAGCTTATGTTGCTGATGAGTTGGAAGGATTGCGTGTAATTGATGTTTCCAATCTAAATGATATAGGTGAAATCGGATTTTATAACACTCCAGGGCAGGCAAGCGATCTTTTTCTTGCCGGTAATTATATATATATTGCCGATGGAGATCATGGACTTCGTATTATTCAAATTGACGATTTCCCAGTAATCTCAACCTAGGTGGACACTCTGGATTTTGGTCGAGAGCTGCTTAATAATCGTGAAGAAATGCTTTTGCGAATAAAGAACAACGGCGCATCGGATTTGACCATATCCGATATTACGGTTGCTGGTACTTATTTAGAGTTTGAGTTCGATGGTGAAATAGTCATCGAACCGGATAATACTTATGATACGCATGTTACATTTGCACCTGAAGAAGTCGGCAGACGTACAGGAACTTTGACCATTGTTTCCGATGATCCGGACAAGGCTGTCTTAATTATTTGCTTAATGGGAATAGGCTATCTAAATCCTGTAATAAGTGTAACACCGGATACATTAAGCTTTAACGCAACGTTATTAGATCATCGCATTGAAAGGATGTTGACTATAAGCAATCGAGGTGAGGGAGTTCTATATTTCACAGATGTTTCCATGCAAGGTAATTATTTTAGCGCTGATCTTGACTATAGTTGGCGCATTAATCCTGATGACAATGCTGAAGTGACGGTAATTTTCGATCCAGAGCGAACCGGAGATTTTGAAGGTACGCTGCGAATCGATTCCAATGATCCTGAAAATGAAACGGTAGCAATCGTTCTTATGGGAAGTTGCCGTGAGAATGGAGTTGAACTAGTCGGAACACTGGATACTCCGGGATTTGCTTATGATGTTATACAGGAAGGTGATTTTGCTTATATCGCTGATGATGATGGATACCTGCGTATTATTAATGTGTCCGATCTTGAAAATCCTGATGAGATTGCATTCTTTGAAACAGAAGCTAATGCGCGTGGAATCGCTGTGGCAGATGGGTTTGCTTATGTAGCTACCTTGGATGCCGGATTGCGTATAATAGATATCAGTGAACCGGATGAAATAGAGGAAATCGGGTTTTATGATACTCCCGGTTCTGCCATCAAGCTTGCGCTGCAAGATGATATGGCTTACATAGCAGATGGGAATTCAGGATTACGTATAATAGACGTCAGCAATCCGGATGAGCCTGAAGAGGTTGGCTTCGTTGACACACCCGGGACAGCCTTTGACGTTAATGTAATCAATGACATTGCATACATTGCTGACGGAACTGGTGGATTGCGTATCATTGACATTTCAAATGTAGAGCATCCATATCAGGTTGGATATTGCGATACGCCTGAGTCTGTCGTAGGTGTATCCATACAGAGAGACTATGCTTATGTAGCAAATGCTGACGATGGTTTCTGTGTATTCAATATTTCTGATTCTGAAAATCCTGTTCGTGTTTTCGACCAAGCGCTTGACTCACCTGTACTGGACGTTATTGCCAGTGGTGAATTTGCTTTTATAACAAACGACATGGATGGTTTTCGTCTGTTTAACATTACTGATCCGGAAAATAGTATCCTGCTTGACGCCGGTTATCGAACTGAGGATGCACAAGGACTTTTCATCTCCGGTGATTACGCTTATGTAGCTGATGGTGAAAATGGTCTTGAGATCCTGGATATTTCAGACTTTACGGATCCGGTTATGGTTCTATCAGGTAAAACACTTGATTTTGACGAAGTTGAGATAGGGGAGAGTGGGGAATTAACTCTTACTATAAGTAATACAGGCAATTACGGTTTAATAGTCGTGGATATTTCGATTACGAGCGACTTTTACAGCGTCGTTTTCGATGACGAATTTATCATCGATCCGGATGATAGCGTTGATATGACTGTGATTTTTGAACCTGACGAGATGATTTATTATGAGGATGTGTTGATTATTACTTCCAATTACCCGAAACATGAGGAGATTACCATTGATTTAATCGGCGCCGGGAATTACAATCCTGAGATTGAGAACCCACTGCCGGATATTGAAATAGATGAGGATCACGATCAACTCGAAATAGCCGATCTCGACACCGTTTTCGCTGATTTACACGACAATGATATAACATTTTCGATTGAAGCTGCTGAAGAACTGAACTTGTTGATTGACGAGGACAACCTTCTGACTATGCATCCGGTACCGGACTTCTTCTGTGAGAATCTTGAAGTATTTGTAATAGCAAACAATACTCGTCGTAGGGACAATACAAACAGGATAATCAGACGTATCTCAACCTCAACACTTCAATACTACGACACCACGACACCACAACACTACAACACCCCGCCGCGACCTTACCATAATCGATCGATTTCTGGTTACAATTAACGAGATCAACGATGCTCCGGTCTGGGAACAGTTCCCTGAAGATGAAGTAGTGGCTTATGAAACGGATTTAATCGAATTTACTTTAATTGCACAGGACAATGTTGACCTTAATGACGAATTGACGATTGAAATGATTGAACTTGGGGGGCTTCCCGGAGCTATAAGTTTTAACGATGATGGTCACGGTACAGCTGTGTTTATTTGTGAGACCGATTACGAAGATGCCGGACTTTATGACCCAAGCTTTACGGTTTCTGATGGGGAAGAGACAGTCGAGTTTGATGTTGTAATCGTCATCAGTGATCGTGATCGAGCACCGGAAATCATTCGCGATATTCCGGATGTTGAGATAGATGAGGATTCTGAACTGTTGGTTATCGCTGATCTGGATACTGTATTCAATGACCCGGATGGTGATGAAATGACCTTTACTGTTGATGGTATGCAGGAACTGAACCTTAATATAAACGAAGATAACGTCCTGACGCTTATACCGGCAGAGGATTTCTGTGGTGAGGATATAGATGTGTTTGTGTTTGCTGATGATGGTAGAGTGAATATGCGCGATATGGTTGTAGTATCGGAGTGTTGTAGTGTTGAAGTATCCGGGCGTCGAGATATTGTGAATGATATAACAGATACCAATCCGGTAAAAACTTCTAAGTTGCGTCAGGTGTTAACACTTCGACACCTCGACACGCCTACACTACAACACCTCGCCGTGATCTTTTAACTGAATGCCTTTTTCTTGTAACCGTTAATCCGGTTAACGACGTTCCGGTCTGGGATGATTACCCGGATGAAGGAATTAACATCGGAGAGACTGATGAGTTGAGCTTTGAACTTGTGGCAATAGATGTGGATAGAGAGGATCGTTTAACTATTGATTTTGCCGAACGCAGCGGTTTACCTGAGGCTGCTGAAATAGACGACATAGGCGATGGCACCGCAACCTTTCTCTGGTTGACCACATTTGCAGATGAAGGCGAATATAATCTTGTCTTTAGCATATCGGATGGTGAAGACATTGACAATGATGATCTGTCAATCATACTGATAAATGAGGAAGAATTGCCTGAAGCTATTGAAATCCACGATAATGGCAATGGAACAGGGAGTTTCAGTTGGATGACTACTTTTGCCGATGCTGGGGAATATTCGTTAATACTCCAACTTTCGGATGGTGAAATGACCGATATAACACAGGTATTTCTTTTAGTCAGGAATATCAATCGTCGTCCGCAAGTCGCAAATTTTATTCCGGATATTGAATTGAATGAAGACAGCGACATATTCGAAATCGCTGACCTGGATACCATATTTATTGATCCTGACGATGATGACGAATTTGATTTCTCAATTGAACATCCTGACGGACTGATCTTTGACGTTACTGAAGATAATATTCTTTCTATCCAGACTGAAGAGGATTTTTATGGTGAGAACCTGGAAGTAACAGTAATGGCAGATGACGGACGCGAAGATGACGAATGGTTGATAGCTGGACCTCTAAGATCCAGTAGCGTAGGCGTCCCTGCCTGTGATTTAATGTGGCGTCAAACATCCTTTTTGACACCTCGTCGCGACTTAACCGTAACCGACCAATTCCTGGTTACCATCAACCCGATTAACGACCCACCGGTTTGGGATGAATTCCCTCAGAATCAATGGTATGAGGTAGAAGAAGATGAATTGGCTGTTTTTGAGCTTGTTGCGCAAGACGAGGTAGACAACAACGATGAACTGACAATTGAGCTTGTTGATCGTGGTGGATTGCCGGACGAAGCTGAGCTTGAAGATAACGACGATGGCACGGCTGAATTTTCCTGGCAGACTGATTTTGACGATGCAGGTGAATTCCATCCGGTATTTACTGTTTCAGACGATGAAGAAATGACAGAATTACTAATAACTATTGTAGTTATTAATATCAATCGACCGCCTATAGTGGTCGATCCGATTGATGACATTGAAATAGAGGAGGATTCGGGTGCACTTGAAGTTGCGGATCTGGACGATGTATTCGAAGACACTGACGGTGACGAACTTAGTTTTACAACTATTGAGGGGATAGATGAGCTAAATCTTTCTATTGAGGATGATACAAATGTCCTTACTCTTGAACCGTCTCAGGATTACTTCGGTGATTCGGAAGTAATAATAGAAGCTGATGATGGACAGGATCAGGCGCGTATGGTGATGAATTTTACTAACAGCTGTCAACCCGCTGGGGTTGACAGCTGAAACACACGACCGCTTATTGGCTGTCAACCCGCTGGGGTTGACAGCAGAAACACACGACCGCTTATTGGCTGTCAGCCAACCGCGACTGACATCAGAAACATCCGTCCACGCCGTGATGATACAAACCAGGATGAGTTCACAGTACACATCCTGTCCGTAAACGATCTTCCTGTAATAGTCAACGATCAAAATGAACCGCTTGATGATGAACTTGAGCTACAGATTGGTGAAAACCAGGAACTTAGCTTAAACCTGATTGCCATTGATGTAGAAGATGAAGGAGGTGAATTATTCTGGACTATCTCCGATGAGGGCAACCTGCCTGATGGCTGGGAATTTAACGACAATGAAGAAGGTACGGTTGATTTTGTATGGACACCGACCTTTAATGATGCTAATGATGAACCTTACACCTTTACCGTCCGCGTAACCGACACCGAAGAAGGAACTGATGAGCTTATTGTTTCTATTGAAGTCTCCGATGTTAACCGATCACCCGTCTGGGATGATTTCCCGGAAAATATTGTGGCAAACGAGGGTGATTTGATACAATTCAGTATTGTTGGGTCCGATCCTGATGGAGATAATCTGGTTATTCAATATAGTTCGCACGACTTGCCCGATAACGTCGAATTCAACGATCGAGGAGATGGGTCCGGTACATTTGCATGGCAGACCGATTACGATGACGAGGAAGAATATACTGCATCCTTTGTGCTTACGGACGGTGATTTCAGAAATGTTGAGCAGATTTTTATCACCATTCATAACACAAACCGTTCTCCTGAGATTGTGCAAGGGATTGATGATGTCGAATTTGATGAAGATACAGGACCGTGGGAAATAACACGTATAGATCAGGTTTTCAGAGATCCGGATGGAGATGATCTTGAATTCAGCGTTGAGGTTAATGATCCCTTGAGCGGCGGTCTCGATGAAGCAACATTACTAACTATCAGTGCACAGGACAACTTCAATGCTCCGAATGGCATGCAGGTTATAGTTACTGCAACGGATGTGTTGGATTCAGCGACCAGTGATACTTTCCTTATAGTTATCAATTCAATAAACGACCTGCCAATCGCTTTCAACCTGTTCCAACCGAGCGACAGCGCTGAAGTTGCCGATTATCCAACCATTACCTTCAGTTGGGAGGAGTCGGTTGACGAGGTGGAAGATGATAACGTTACATACTCGCTGGTTTTAATCTGGAATGATGAGGAGCATTGGCTCAATGATATAGATCGGACTTCTGATGCAGTGCCTCGCGAAGCAATGTCGTTTGATCCGCAACAAAGCACTGAATTGACGTGGTATGTGTTCGCTTATGACAGCGAGGATTCTGTCCGAAGCGATCAGACGTTCCAATTAACGGTAGCGCCTTTATCGGTTCGAAGTTATGTTGATGATATAATACCAAGTAAACTAACGCTGGGTTCAATTCATCCCAATCCGTTTAACCCGTGCACAAATATTAACTTTGCATTACCACAATTGTCTTATGTCAGGTTATCGGTAATGGATGCATCAGGACGTTTTTTATGTGTGATTTTGTCAAATCAGTTATCGGCAGGACGCCATTCCGTAATCTGGGATGCGAATAACCTACCTAATGGAATTTACCTGTTCGTTCTTGATGTGGATGGTGAGAAACAGGTTACGAAAGGTGTGTTAATCAGGTAACCCATATTCTTGGGTAGGACAGACATTCCTGTCTGTCTAACCTAATGCTTGATCTATTTAACTCCTTTGTGTTCTCTGCGTTCTCTGCGGTAGAATTATCAAATGGACATACAATTTCAAATTTAATAATAATAAATTCAGTTCTTGCATAATAGTGAACAAATCGTTATATTACTTTATTAAGGGAGTGAATGTTAAATTTCTTTTAAATGAGTATCAAATGTGATATCAATCACGCTTTTTATAGTTAATCAGTGTTATATTTACTCTTTAGTGAAATCATGCACATTACAATTATAATTGTATATCAATATTGTTCATCAATAATTGATAATTAACAATCAATCAGCTTTATCACACGATCTACACACATCGCACTGCACCAAGTATTCCCTTTCACGATTGAAAATAGAAATTTAAGAATTACAAATAATAGGAGGTGGAGTATGTCAGTAAAGCACTCCATTTTTAGCTTGTTAGTCGTTCTTTTCGTTTTTTCTGCCAGTGTTAATGCTGTAAATGCTGAACCTGGCTTTCTTGATGCACCACTTATCACAACGGAAAGAGTCAGTGATGACGCTTACTATCAGGATGTAATCGTACCTGCCAGGAATTCAGGTATGCTGACTGATGACCAGCGTCTCTTTATGAAACGCTATGAAGCGGCTCATAACCTTATTATCAATCATAACCCGAATGATCGCGCTCCTCATCGCGATAACCGTTCCGATCCGGATGATTCGGATTACGAGTGGCGTGATAACGATGAGGATGACGGTCCGGAATTCGAATGGCTCGATAGGGGTGATTTCGATGGCGTCCGCGAGTTTAGTCTGGCTGACGACGAAAACACCGGAGCTGTTGAACTTGGTTGGACCTTCCCATTCTGGGATCGTGAATTCTCGAACGTCTATATGGATAGCGACGGTTGGATTTCGTTCACCTATGGAGGTGATGACTATGAACTGCCGGTCAGTAGTTACCCGAGAGAAGCTGCACCTGATGCGGTAAATGGCAACACTATCGCAATTTTCCAAGCTGATAACTATGATGGTACTGAGGTTTGGTTCTGGACCAATGAGGAGAATATAGCGGTTATATGGTGGGCTGGCAATCATAGATATAACTTCCAACTTATCCTTCACCTTAATGGTCTGGCGGTTATGCAGTATGGTGAAGACATCGGAGGAAATACCGGATTGGTGGGTGTAAACCTTGGCGATGGTGATCATGGCTGGTATATCAGCGGCGAGAATGCTCAATATACCCACGATGGGCGCGCCATTGGATTCGGCGGTGAAGCAGCCTGGGCGGTTCCGGAATTGGAATTATCGGTAGATCCGGAAGTGCTGCAGTTCGGAGCGGTCAGAATTGATAATGAAGCAGCTCTTTCATGTGAGGTCACCAACAATAGTGATGAAAACCTTACAATAACAGAAATTGAATCTGATATGTGCGACATCTTCTCACCGGTTTTCGAGGAAGAAATCGAACTCGAACCGGATGAATCGTTTGAACTGGAGATAGTCTATACACCTGCGCGTGATTTAGTGTATCAAGGTGTGATTAATATCTCTGATGGAGAAGGTGAGTTCGAATTCCTCGTAACAGGTACAGGATCATCCGCACAGGGGCATTACGATTACTACAATTCCGGAATAAATCACTCCATACTGGTCACTGAATTAACTTTAGGTGACGTAGACGCCGGTATGTTTGATGAGATTGCCGTATTTACAACTGACGGAATCTGTGCCGGTTCAAGGATGATTGAAGACCCTGAAGATCAGATAGGGTTACCTGCCTTCGGTGATGATGGGGATACTGAAAACGTGATTGAAGGATTTGTTAACAATGAGGAGATTCATTTCAGGGTTTGGGATTATTCACAGCAACGTGAATATACAGAGGATGACCAGAACACTCCACTTGAGGTTGAAATCGTCAACGGATCTCTCGAATGGCGAAATCAAACATTAACCAGGGTTCGGATCAGTGTTAATGATGTATTTTCCATTACCCCTATTGAGCCTGTCGTAGAGTACGAGGGTGAATGGGTTTCATTCCAGTTCAGACTGTCGAACCCGCCTGTTGATGATATGGTACTCGAATTCCTGAACGAGGATGTTCTACCCAGCGGGGAATGTAGTTTTAATGCACGTACGGGCTATTTCGAATGGGAAACTGATTTCGATTGTGCCAACCCGCTTGATGATGATGGCAATCTGATTCCTTATGAATTGGAATTCCGAGCCTTTGATCCTGATGACGAGGATGTCTTTGACGGTTTAACGGTTATGGTAACAATCCTCAATACTAATCGTCTACCTATCGTTAATCCGGATTTCTTCGAGTTTGATGAACAAAACGAGCGATTCTTTTTAACGCTTCAAGAGGATGAAGGCTGGGTTGAATTCGATCTATACGAGATGTTCATCGATCCGGATGAAGATGATATGTATTTCATTGCCCCGCAGCCTGATCCACCGGACGTAATAGAGTATGAAGTTGATAATGAGAACGGAGTATGGCGCATTAAAACGGCTGATAACTACTTTGGAACAATCACATGCGAAATTATTGGTCGTGATGATATGGGCGGACGCGATTTAAATGCACGAATGCTTCGATCAATTAGTAGCAATGTTATGGGACCTATTCCACAACGGGATATTTCGAGCGAATTCGATCTGGTTGTTGAACCGGATAATGATCTACCGGTTATTGAACAGCCAACTGATGCAGATGAGTTCAATACGGAAATCATCGAAACCAACGAGTTAGTAGTAGAATTCGGAGCGTCGGACGTTGATAACGAACCGGATGAACTGACTTGGGAAATGGTAGATCAGGGTGAGATGCCTGATCCCGAAGAAAACAACTGGAACTTAGTGGATAACGAAGACGGTACGGCAGTATTCACTTGGACGCCCGGATTTGAGGACGAGGGTAATTACAATCCAGTCTTCCGAGTTTCCGATGGTGTTGAAGACTCCTTTGACGATCTTGTGGTTAATATTGACGTTCGAAACCTGAACCAGGAACCTGTGTTATCCGAGATTGGCAATCAAGAAGTAGATATATTTGAAGAACTTACATTCACGTTGGAAACCGAGGATCCGGATGGTGATGATATAGAATATACTCTAATATCTGACAATCTACCGGATACTCCCGAATTCGAAGATGGTGTGTTCACCTGGACACCGGCTTATGATGAGTATGCCGAGTACGTAGTCACTTTCCGGGCTACAGATAACGGTGAACCACAGTTGTTCGATGAGGAAACAATCACCATCACGGTAAACTATGTGAATGCTGCGCCTGTACTCAGGGAAATTGGTGCTTGCGAAACTGATGAGCGTGAGTATCTGATTATTTCTTTAACAGGTTCGGATGCAAACCATGAGGACTTGACGTTTACAGTTGAGAATGCCCCTGAAGGCGCCGAAGTCAGACCGACCAGATTTGTCTGGAGACCCAATTGGGATCAGGCAGGTGAGTATGAGATTACAGTACGTGTTATTGATAATGGCGATCAACATGCTTGTGACGAGGAAGTTGTTGCTATTACAGTGCATAATACCAATCGCCCACCTGAGGTCGAGAACGCAATTGAAGACTTCGAGGTTGAAGAGAATCCTGATCCTGCACACGTTGAGATAGTTAATCTGGATGATGTCTTTATTGATCCGGACACCGGTGAAGACGAGGAACTGGAATTCTCATTCGAGAGCGCTCATGAAGAACTGAATATGGGTATCGATGATCAGAACGTACTTTTCGTAGAGCCTGCATATAACTTCAACCTGCCGGATGGCGTTGCGATCACGGTTACGGCAACTGATATCAATGAAGGAACTGAAACAGATGTATTCATCGTAGTAGTCGTTCCTGTCAATAGCGTTCCGGAATGGGTAACTGTTTTTGATGAGCCTGTTGAAGTTGACGAGAATGCTGAACTTGTTCTTGACCTTGAAGCTATGGATCCTGAAGAGGATGAAATAACCATTGAATTGGTTAATCGCGGAGAAATGCCTGATGCTGCTGAATTCACCGATAACGGCGACGGTACTGGAACACTCAACTGGGAGACAACCTATGATGATGAAGGTGAATATAACATAGTATTCACAGCATCAGATGCAGAACTAACGGCGGAATTAGAGGTCGCAATAATTGTTCTTCACGTTAATCAACAACCAGTAGTGGCAAATGCAATTGATGACATCGAGATTGATGAGGATGACGAGTTGCTCGAAGTTGCTGATCTTAACGAAGTATTTGAGGATCCTGACGGTGATGAGTTGACGTTTACTATTATCGAAGGTATTGATGAGTTAAACCTTCAAATAGACGAAGAAACTCATATCCTGACACTCGTACCAGCGGAGAATTACAACGGAGATTCAGAGGTTGTAATCGAAGCCGATGATGGTCAGGATGCTGAACAGATTGTTATCTCGACCAGTTTCATATCAAGGGATGATCAAAATCAGCGGGTACTTAGGCAAGTAGGAAACTTCATCAATCCTTCTCCGAAGCGTGATCTTACCGTAGAGGACGGATTTGCAGTAACAGTTAACCCGGTTAACGATGCCCCGGAATGGGTAGATATCCCATTAGATAACGTTGTTGGAGTTGTCACATTTATGATATCCTTTGATGTAGAAGCAAGCGATATTGAGGACAATGATTTGACGATTGAGTTATCAGATCGAGGTAGGCTTCCCGATGAGGCTGAATTGGAAGATCATGGCGACGGCACCGCTACATTCAATTGGCAGACAACCTTCGATGATGCCGGTGAATATATTACGGTATTTTCCGTGTCTGATGGTGAATACTCTGTTGATCACAGGCTTCTCATCGTTATTGCTGATACAACGCCTTTTGAACTTGAAATACTCGAAGGTTGGAGCATGATCTCATTAAATATTTCACCTGTTGATGATTATTACGTAGAGGATGAAGAAAGTGGTCCGAATATAGTACTGATGTTCGAACAGTTGCGGATCAACGAGAATAATCATCGAGTAATTCGGATTAAAAACGAAGAGGGTCGCTTCTATACTCCGGCTTGGGGTTATAATGGCATCCCATACTGGAATATATTCCAGGGTTATCAAATAAAGGTCACTGAGGATTGTGAAGCTGTCTGGGGTGGAGTTCCGATACTTGCAGATACAGATATTCCGATTCAGGCAGGCTGGAACAATATTGCTTACTTCCCCAGCTATACACTTCCAGCCGACCGTGCCAGTGATTACTATGCGTTCTCGCCAATCATTGATAATATTATCCAAGTCAAGAACGGTTATGGTGATTTTATGGTGCCGGCTTGGGGATACTCCAATATGAGACCTTGTGTACCAGGTATGGGATTCCAAATCCTGGTAGATGAAGACGTCAACCTTGAATATCCGGAACCGTTGGATGAAGGCGACGCAATGATAGTTTCGGGTGAGTTCGATAATGCCGAAAGGCATTGGCTGACAACTATTCGGACAAATCAGAATATGAGCGTTTTGGTCAACGCTGTAGAGGGATTGGATGTAACTGATGGAAGTCAGATAGCTGCTTTCAATCAATCATCCGGTCGTATGGTCGGTGTTGGTACAATTAGCGATGGCGTCTGCGGTCTTGCTGTCTGGGGAGATGATTACTCCACCGAAGCTGTTGATGGAATGACTAAGGAAGATAAATTTGATCTTCGTCTATGGGATACTAACAGTGAGACAGAAATGGCTTTGACTCCAGTTATTTTCCATCAAGGCAAAAGCTTATCTTATTTAAAAGATGCTCTGTTAGTACTTGACGTAGAGGTCAGCGTCATACCGGATGAATTTTATTTGTCCCGAAACTATCCGAACCCGTTCAATGCAACTACAAGGTTGTCCTACGGATTACCGGATGCGTCACAGGTTTCCATCCATATCTACGACATTGCCGGTCGTCTGGTGGAAACGCTTATCAGCAGTGAGCAGACCGCCGGTCATCACGCTGTTGTATGGGATGGCATGAATGTAACATCAGGTGTGTACCTTGTGAAGATGGAAACAGCGAACTTCCGTTCTGTTCGTAAGGTGATGCTTGTGAAGTAGTTTTTAATAATAGTCTGGTTTCATCGAAACCGGAGTCATCCTGTATAGAAAAAACCGCCCAGCTAATAAGCTGGGCGGTTTTGGTAGATGCGACACTCCTGTCGCATAATCAATTCTGTATATTCTACCTACAATTTCCTTTCACAAATCATTCACAAAAATATATTTTCTAATAGTTTTAACGCATCTTCCCCCAGAATTTCATTTAAGTCTATAATAATTAGCATCATATGAAGAATATGTGTGCACTACTATGTTTCTTTGAAAATTATCTATCGTGTTGCTGTAACACTTGACAATGGTAT
>JAVCDD010000268.1 GCA_030765125.1 Candidatus Hatepunaea meridiana | reverse complement strand
ATACCATTGTCAAGTGTTACAGCAACACGATAGATAATTTTCAAAGAAACATAGTAGTGCACACATATTCTTCATATGATGCTAATTATTATAGACTTAAATGAAATTCTGGGGGAAGATGCGTTAAGAAATCCATCCCGGTCTTCAGAAGCATAAAGGAATTGAAGTGGTTCTCCTGTCCGAATCCTGCCAGAATGTAACCGCCGTCATCGGTCGCAATCATATCATAGCATTCTTCAAATTCCCTTGCACCATAAGTTTGAAACCATAACTCCTCACCCCAACAGTTTGTACGGATTATTAACATATCTCTATAATTTTCAAAAGTATAACCCCGTCCTCCTATAACATATCCTCCATCTTCACGCTGTAATATAGAGAATCCCGCATCCAATCCTCTTATACTGCCATACGTTTCTACCCATTGCTGGTTACCCTCAGCATCTGTTTTCACTAAAGCGAGGTCCTCACCATTACCTCCCAAACTGTCAGAATATCCTGTCAGAGCAAATCCACCATCCATAGTCTGTATTAGATCATAACATTCATCCAAACCTCGATGACCATAATTTCGATGCCATTCCTCTTCGCCATCTGAATCGGTCTTTACAAGGAAGAAATCCTTTGGTCCTGCACCGAATGATCGAGTTTCACCTCCTAATGCATAGCCGCCGTCATCTGTCTGTATAAGGTTACGGCAAAAATCGCTTCCGCGCCCGCCATAAGAATTATGCCATTCTATATCACCTTCCTCATCAATTTTAACCAACCAGAAATCGTATGAGCCTCCCACAGTGTAAGTGTAAGTAGATCCACCTATGGCATAACCACCGTCACTACAAGCAATAATAGGATCAAGTTCTTCGCCCCCTTCACCATATACTCTTGACCATAATGAATCACCATCCTCAGATAATTTAACTAACCAAGCATTGTGTCCAAAAGAATCAGTCCATCCAGAAATTAAAAAACCACCTCCTGGACACTCTACAACATCTTCACCTATATCCGCTCGTTCACCACCGCAGGTAATAGACCATATTTCTTCACCGTTATCATCGGTTTTAACTGCCATAAAATCACTGCCGTTTTGAAAATCAACCCTACCAGCAAGGATATATCCTCCATCCGAAGTCAGTGCAGCCGAATAACACCATTGACGATACCTGTTTCCATAAGTTCTTGACCAGAGTGAATCCGGTTGAGCGTATGCGGTACTAAAGATTATAAAGATTAAAATGGAAATTATCCTGAACATTCTATGTCCTGATGCAAAGCTTTAGCGAATTAAAGCCAATTTGATGAACATCGTTCTACCTCCGGCTTTCATCCGGCAGAAGTAAATGCCTGAGGCAACGTCTGTACCATCCCATACAACATTATGATATCCAGCTTCGACACGACCATCTATCAATGTGACAATTCTTCGTCCGGTAACATCAAATATACTCATCGTTACCGATTCTGACGAGGGTAACCGGTATGCAATAGTGGCAGTGGAATTAAATGGGTTTGGATAAGAGCCAACGAGGTCGAATTCAGTCGGAATATCGGTGTTGGCAGTTGGGATTCTGTTATCTATCTCATCCAGCATATCGGTTAATTGACAGATTTTCGCTTCATAATTAGAGTAACCGTCTATCCTGTTATCTATCATCTCCTGAATATCCAGAATGTTCATTTCAATTATCAGGCTGTCAGATGGATAGGGCGCTTCATCCAGTAAATCACGAAATTCCTCGATTGCCGCCTCTGCATCCCCGGAGTGTAAAGTACAGTAGCAGGATAATTTATCAGCAACCCAGCCAAAAGCTTGAAAATCATTCCCGTATTCTTCTGACATTCTAATAAATTCTTCTTTTAAGTTATGAAGATCGCCATTCATTGATCTATAACAACTTAGCATTCTCTGCATTGCATTGATCTTATATATATTCCCTCTGTGAGTGGAAATATAGTGTCTAAAAGAGTCAACAGCCTGTCTATATTGACCGTCCTCTTGAAGCGCAACACCCCGCTCGTAGTCGGTAAAATCGTCAACCTCCGGAGGTTCGTTGAACGGACCTACAGGAAAATAATCATCAGATTTTGGATCCACTACAATGGCGATTTCGTCATCCCAATAAAAATGCTGAGTAACAACCTCATTATCTTCCACATCCAATGGTTCGGCGTCATGCCAATCATCACCCCACCAATTATTTTCGGCAATACATGCAACATTACCAGAAGTCAGGTCTTTTGAGATTAATTTACCGTTTCGGTTACCTTCGTGTTCGCCTTCTTTGGTTACATCCCAGATATTATTGTTAGATATAGCTATATTTGCTTGATTTCTCTGGCGTATTTCTGCACCTCGGTAGTTATGATTCTGATTCAGATTCTGACCATTGTTATAAATAGCATTGGGACATGTGTTGTCTCCATGCATAGCGAGGCTTCCTGCATCATATAGATAGATTCCCATATAATGGTTGTATCTTATTATGTTTAATCCAATTAATGGGTACGAATTAGAGCGAATCTCAATACCTACATCATAACTACCGGTTCCATTGTTCTCGATAAAACAATCGGTTATCCAGGTTCGTCCTTCTTTACCTGAAATATAAACCCCATCGTTAACGCTGCCTATAAGACGGGAATACTCACAAGTTACATTAATATTACCCCAAATATACAGATTACGCCAATATGCTTTTTGGAGCTGTGAACTCCAGATGTGAACCCTAATCCAGCGATAACCTTGTATTAAGTTCTTTGAAAATCATTTAAATCCTTGACTACCAAGGGCTGATTCTTATCTTTATGACTAACATTTCCCACTTCAACCTGTTTCAATATTACTGAAGTTTCGCACCTATAACGCATCTTCCCCTTTAAGAACGTAATCCTTATTAGGTATAACAGTAAGTATATTACACATTTAAAACAGAATTCAGACATATAGTGTAGTGAGTTCTCACATGATTCGAATACCTTTCATAGGT
>JAVCDD010000360.1 GCA_030765125.1 Candidatus Hatepunaea meridiana | reverse complement strand
TTTATAATTGTTTGAAACATTAAAAGTTCCGCGTAGGGGCCGATTTATCGAGCCCTTTTGCATAAGTAGAAGGGGCTCAATAAATTGGCCCCTACGCGAAATTCGCACTTAACAAAGTAATGCTAACTAAAACGCAATGAAACCTTTCACAAGTAATAAATCTCAATTATTGGCAACTGATTTTCCTGAAAAACTGAAGAATGCTTTAGCACGTCCTTTACCCGGTTCAGCGTCTCAGAATAAAATGGCGCCGGAAGGTCGTCATCGGAAGTCATTTGAAAAACGTTATTCAGCAGCGGTTTTGATCGCACTTTTTCAGGATGATAACCGATGGCGGTTTCCACTGATTCAGCGTGCAGAGGACGGCTATGTCCACAGTGGGCAAATCGGTTTTCCGGGTGGAAGTATTGAATCCGGTGAAATACAGGTTGAAGCAGCCCTCCGTGAAGCTGATGAGGAAATAGGTTTAAACCCCGATGCTGTAAACGTCATCGGGCAACTCTCACCGCTCCCCATTCCAGTCAGCAAGTTCCTGGTCTATCCGGTAGTTGGTATTGTAAACGAAGAGCCTGAATGGGATATAAACCGCTCCGAAGTTCAATCAATATTTACCGTATCGATAGATGATATTATGAATCCTGGCAACATTAATAGGGAAACCCGGCAGTTAGCAAGTGGGTTGAAAATAGTACCCTTTTTCCATTTAGGTGGGTTTAAAGTCTGGGGTGCAACGGCGATGATGTTGAGCGAATTTAAGGTGGTGATTGAGACGATGAGATAGTTGGTTTTCACCACGAAGATCACGAAGGAAACCGTAAAATAACTATTAGTTACATGTACTGACACGATAGGTTAGCATATAAATCAACCCGCTGTCAGGCGAGGGCGTCTAACAGCAGGTTGATTGAGAAATAGGTATACTGTCACTCTATTTTTTACCGTAACAATATAACCTTCTGCGTCTTAATTACATCATACGTTTCGAGACGGACTATATACACCCCCGACGTCTGCCCAACCGCCTTCCAATCCAGTTTGTGAATACCCGAATTCATCTTTCCATTCATCAAGGTTGCTATCTTCCTACCTGAGAGATCATACACACCAAGCGAAACAACTCCAGCCGATGGCAGACCGTAAGTTATGGTTGTGGTTGCATTGAAAGGATTCGGATAGACCTCGTATAGAATGAACTCTGAAGGAAGTTGATTGTTTTGTTCCAATTCTACGTCTACAAAATCCTCTGCATCGAGTATCAATAGCCCGTGCCCGCCATCAGCCACAAAAGCATAATTCCCCGATATACATACATCCCAGGCGCAGGAAGGGGTGTAGAAAGTGTCTACCAATCGCGGGTTTTCGGGATCGCCGACGTGGATTACGCAGACGCCGCCCTCGCCGTCAGCAACATAAACATAATCTCCATCTACGGTTACACTGTAAGCATCCGCATCCGTATCGAGATTACTGACCTCTTCAGGATTTTCGGGGTCGGATATGTCTATTATCCTTAAACCATAACGCTCATCGGCAAGATAAGCATACTCGCCAGATACAGCCACATCCCACGTCCAGCCGCGCGTATCGTAAGAACCTGTTTCAGATATGTGTTCAGGTTCGGATATGTCCAATATTTGTAAGCCGCGGTTATCATCGGCAATGTATGCGAAGTTTCCTACAATGGTAACCGCTCGCGCGAATCCGGGTGTGTCAAAACTACCTACCTCAACCGGACGTTCCAGATCGTAAATGTCGATTACTCGCAATCCACTATCACCATCAGCGATGTAAGCATAATCCTCTACAATCGCGACATCCCAGGCTTCCCCCGGCGTCTCAATTGCAACTAATTCTTCCGGCTCTTGAGGGCTGGAAACATCAATAATGCGCAGACCACCAACTCCATCTGCGATGAAAACGTTGTTCTCTGCGGAAGTAACGCTTAGTGCATTCCCCGGTGTATCGAAACCTCCGACGTCGTTGGGCGCTTCAGGGTCGAAGATGCCGATTATTCGCAGACCGGCTTCGTCATCCGCTATATAGGCATAGCTGCCGTCTACGAAGACGCCGCGCGCCAATCCCGGCGTATCGTTCAGCACACCCTTGAAAGCGCTGCCGCTCAGATGAACCGTTACTTGCGGATGATCCTCATCGTCGGATGTGATTGTTAAAACACCATCGAACAGCCCATCATCCTCCGGCTCGAATGTCACCACAATCTGATACCGGTGATTCAATTGGATAAATATTTCTTCTCCATCGAAATTCGTATGGAAGTTGTCACCTTCAATCGAAATATCTGTAATCGTCAAATCGGTGAGCCCGATTGCGCTGATCGTCACCAGAAATATCTCACTGCGTCCGACTGATAATAACCCGAACTCCAGCGAATCCTGGTCTACGGCAATCCTCGGACCGACGCCGGTTCCAAACAGTGGGACGACAAGTTCATCGTTGCGCCGGTCGTCGCTGGCGATAATCATTATTCCAGAGCATAAACCAGAGCGCTCCGGAGCAAACGTTACCGATATATCCCGGCTGTGATCCGGTTCGATGCTGAATTCCTCATCGAAATCGTTTAAGAAACCGCCTCCTTCGACCACAATATCGGATACATTCAGATCCAGTTGACCGATGTTGCGGATTGTAATGGCTGCCTCGGCAGCGCGGTTCAATCCTACCTCCCCGAATTGAACCGTGTCGGGATCAACTACGATGATGGCGCCTACGCCGGTTCCGCTTAAAGGA
>JAVCDD010000262.1 GCA_030765125.1 Candidatus Hatepunaea meridiana | reverse complement strand
ATTGCAAGGCTTTATACTTGACTCGTATATTGTTTACTGTCTCCTGGGATATCATGTAAAGAATATAACATTTTAGAATCCCTGATGCAAGCAATACCGATGAGTTATTTATTTCCGATTACTAAGTATACTTACCTCACCCAAGAATACTGAAGGACTGAAAACAATCCCGCCTGCAGAAGCGGTGCGTAAATATCTCCCTCGTGATAATCGTCTTATAGTTGTTCTCTCGCATATTGGCTACGAATCTGATGTCACACTCGCTCAGGAAGTGCCCGAGATAGATGTCATCGTCGGCGGGCACCAGCATGCTGTATTGCAGCATCCGCATCTTATCGGTTCCAATGGAAGATTGCCGGATTCGCTGTTAATCGGGAATAAAAGAGCGCCCTTGCCGGGGTGCATTGTGGTTCAAGCCTGAGCCAGAGGCATCTTTCTGGGCATACTGAATCTGTCTATATGCAATGGAGACGTGATCTCAGCATCCGGAAGACTTCTGCCTAATGACGGATCATTAGCGCCAATCGACACAACATTGGCAGCTTACGTTAAAACCCTTGAAGCTGCTTATTCACAGTCACTTGATGATACGATTGCTATTCTGAAAGAACCGATGTTCAACTATCCATCTGACGATGAAAACAATCTCGGTAGATGGGTTACTGACGCTTACCGGAAGGCGGTTGGAGCGGACGTTGCTTTCCGGAATCCCGGAGGCTTGCGAAAAACTATCAATGCAGGAGCGGTCACCCGGCGCGAAATCTGGGAAGCGTCTCCATTCGGAAATTCGATGATTATCTTCGAACTGACCGGCGCTGAATTACAGATTATAATGCAGCATCTGGCATCCAAGCCACGCGAACACCTCCTCGTTTCCGGTCTGACAACAACGTTAGATTTAAAGAACATGAAGGCAACTAAATTGCTTGTAAACAATCAGCAAATCGAACCGGAGAAGAAATATAAAGCGATAACCATTTCATATATTATCATTCACTTTGAAGGTTATTTTGGTATTCCAATCAGGGAACGATTCCTCTACGATACAGGGATAATTGACAGGGAAATGCTGATTAATGTGGCTAAAGAAGAAGAAACAATCATTCCACCAGCGAATAGAAGGATTACCTATTTACGATAGTAGATGCGACACTCCTGTCGCATGGAAAAACCTAATTCACAACAGATTAAACGGATTAAACAGGTAGAGAAATCTGCGGAATCTGCAGAAAAAAACATGCGACAAGAGTGTCGCATATACTGAGAAAACAAAATGAAACCACATTTAAGCTTAAAACGCAAACTAATCTGGGCGGGTATCTTCGGCATCGCTATGGGGTATTTCGAGGCGGCGCTGGTTGAGTATCTCCGCGAGCTTTACTATCCTGATGGATTTGCATTTCCGCTCAAGGAAATCCCGATGAATCTATTCTTTATCGAATTGGGACGGGAGGCTGCGAGTATGCTGATGTTAGTATCAGTGAGCGCTCTGCTGGGGTGTTGCTTCATTGATAGATTTGCCGGTTTTGCATACATATTCGGCATTTGGGATATAACCTATTATCTTTTCCTCAAACTGTTTGAAGGTTGGCCCTCCTCATTGTTTACTGTTGACCTTCTGTTCTTAATTCCATTTCCCTGGATCGGTCCGGTATGGGCGCCGGTGTTGGTTTCTGTAGCGTTGATCTGGGCGGCGTGGAATATCTGGAGGAAACTCGACCAGGGGATGATTCTTCGACCGACCGGTTGGGATTGGGTGTTGGAAATAATCGCTGGTCTGATTATTATAGCATCCTTTCTTGCCGGAGGTTCAGCAGTTATGAACAAACAAATGCCTCCTCCGTTTCCGTGGTTTGTATGGTTAATCGGGATGCTATTGGGGATAGGAATCTTCGTAAGAGCGTTACAACGAAACAAGTAAAATTGATACCTTGTGAAAATTTTCGTATATTATAATGTTGTGATTTTACCACAGAGGGCGCAAAGAACACAAAGTAAAAAAACGCTTAGCGCCCGCTGGCAGATGAGGGCATCTGCCAGTGCGCAATTAACCTAAAGCCTGGTGAAATAAGGGGACAGTATACCTATTTTATAAATACTTTTTAAATAACGACAGTCCATAGAAAAAATAGGTATACTGTCCCCTTATTTCCCGCTAAAGCAAAAAAAACCCCATGCTCGAAACAGTAATCGTAATAAACCCAGGCTCCACTTCGACCAAATTCGCACTATGGAGCCGTGATAAGTGCGTAGTTGAAAAAGTCGTTCGCCACGAGCGTTCGCAGCTTGCTGCTAAGGTTGCCGATCAATTTGACTATCGCAGAGAATTGATAGATGCTGAATTGGATACTCTACTCGAAGGTGTGACAATCGTCGGCGCCGTTGGACGCGGCGGTCCTATGAAGCCTATTCACGGTGGGACGTACAGTGCCAACACAGCGATGTTAGATGATTTAAAATCCGGTCGTTATGCCAACCATGCCAGCAACTTGGGTGCAATGCTCGCTGACCACTACGCCCGGCGGTTCGGTGTTAAGGCTTACGTTGTCGATCCGGTGACTGTTGATGAATTCACCGATGTTGCCCGACTTTCCGGTGTCCCCTGGATCAAACGGAAGAGCCGCGCTCACGCGCTTAACATCAAAGCCGTGATACGCCGCGCTGCTGACGAAATCGGCAAGGAATTACCTGATACAGCCTTTGTTGTCGCCCACTTGGGGGGAGGCATCTCAATCGCTGCCGTAAAAGCCGGATATATAATCGACGTCAACGACGGCCTTCACGGTATGGGACCTTACTCCCCGGAGCGCGCCGGCGCCCTGCCGATAGGACCGGTGGTCGAGAGATGCTTCAGTGGTAAAATTACCCGCGAGGAGTTACTTGACGAGTTAGGACGCAGAGGCGGCTTGATGGCTTACCTGGGAACCTCAGACGTGCGAGAAGTCCTCGAACGAATCAGCAAGGGCGATAAGGAAGCCGACCTTGTATTAAGCGGAATGATCTACCAAATCGCCAAGGAGATCGGCGCAATGGCAACCGTCCTTCAGGGCAAGTTGGATGCCGTAATTATCACAGGCGGTCTGGCGCATTCTGATGAGATAATTAGTATGATTGAACCATATATCTCTTACATTGCGAAGATGATGGTTTTCCCCGGTGAGGGAGAGTTGCAGGCGCTGGCGGAAGGTGCGTTTCGGGTTATTGATGGGGTTGAGGAAGCGAGGGAGTATTAAAAAAGTTCAGAGTGCGCGCTTCAGCGCGTAGTGTCTTTAGAATACGATAGTTAGCCCAACGCGCTGAAGCGCACTCTGAACTCCAATTTTCCCGCTGTGAATATCACAAACAAACACAGAAAGGTTTCAATATGCCAGTAATTTCTATGTTCTATGGTATTATAATATCATTGTACTATTTCGATAATAGAAAGCATAAATCACCGCATATTCACGTTAAGTACCAAGGTAAAGAGGTGGTTATTTCCATACCAGACGGTGAGATTAAAGCGGGTGGGATAAAGTCAGGTAAAATGAAACTGGTTCAAGCGTGGATTGAGATACATCAGGATGAATTGATGGCAAATTGGGAGCTTGCCATCAGTGGTGAAGCCGTTTTCATGATTGATCCGTTAAAATAGGAGGTAATAATGAATCCAAGGGTCAAACATGTGATTCCTAATTCCGATTATACGATTACTCTGTTGTTTGATAATGGTGAGGAACGGGTTTTCGATATGACGCCTTATTTAGACAAAGGCGTATTTAAGGAATTGCGTGATAAGCGTCTGTTCAACAGTGTCAGACCATTCTTAGGTTCTATTAAATGGCACAACGGTCAGGATTTATGTCCTGATACATTGTATCTGGATAGTAAGATCATCCTCTCCAAACAAAGCGAACACAAGCGAATACTGGAGAAATCACAATGAAAAACCCAAACCTAAAATTCCCCGAAGACAAAATCGCTGCATTTTGCCGTCGGTGGAAGATCGCCGCATTGGAACTGTTTGGTTCGGCGCTGCGGGGATGACTTTGGTCCTGACAGTGATATTGATTTACTTTACACATACGCACCTGATTCTAATATGGGATTGTTTGAACATGCACAGATGGAAAGAGAATTATCCGAGTTATTAGGACGTAAAGTCGATATGATTTCAAGACAAGCCGTTGAGCAAAGCAGCAACCGGTTGCGTCGTCGAGATATTTTACGAAATAAGGAGACGGTATATGTATCGGGATGAATGGTGACAGGAACGCAATATTATTCTGTCATTCCGGTGAAACCGGAATCCATCTGCTAAATCCGCTTAATCTGCTGTGAATCAAATAACGTTTTTTGAAAAATAGGTATTATCTTGCGCCAAGACTTGACAAAAGGCAAATTAGTTGTTATATTTTTGTCATAAGTTACCCCCCGTCGGACATGGCGCAAGCCCCCCGGCGGGGTTATTTTTTGTGGAGATGTATCTATGATTCTGTTGATTAAGTCAACAATTTCAGAATTACCCTCCCATTTTGTCATTCCCGCGAAGGCGGGAATCCAGAGTTTTCAAGTATTTAACAAACACCATCTGGATTCCCGCCTTCGCGGGAAT
>JAVCDD010000147.1 GCA_030765125.1 Candidatus Hatepunaea meridiana | reverse complement strand
CCCGCCTTCGCGGGAATGACAAAAGGGGATTAATATCCAGATAAACACGGGTTTTCGGTCAGACACTACTTAACAAAGTAATGTTAGATGTCAAGTAAAAACTCAAATGAATGTGCCTCCATAGCCCAAATGGCAGAGGCAGCGCGTTTGGACCGCGTTCAGTATGAGTTCGAATCCCTCTGGGGGTACTCTTCAGAATAATTTTAACTTAATTAAACAAGGAGGCATAGTCAATGCCAGAATCTGGAATAGTCGGCTATGGCGCTTATATCCCGCGCTATCGAATCAAAGTGGAGTCAATAGCAAGCACTTGGGGCGCCGACGCCGAGAATTACAAAAAGGGATTACAACTGAAGGAGAAATCTGTTCCCGGTCTTGACCAGGATACTATCACATTATCGGTTGAGGCTGCCAAGTATGCTCTCAAGCGAGCTGGTATTGATGGATCCAGTATCGGAGCCGCTTATGTCGGTTCGGAATCCCATCCTTACGCCGTCAAGCCGACGGGAACGATTCTATCGGAAGCTATCGGCGCTACGCCTGAATGCCACACGGCTGACTTCGAATTCGCTTGCAAAGCCGGAACTGAAGCTATGTATAACGTATACTCGCAAGTTAAAGCTGGGTTAATCGAGTACGGTCTCGGCATTGGTGGTGATACATCACAAGGGGCGCCGGGAGATGCGCTTGAATATTCTGCTTCAGCAGGAGCTGCAGCTTATATCTTTGGATCTAAAGATATAATCGTTAGCGTGGATGCAACTTATGCTTATATGACCGATACGCCCGATTTCTGGCGTCGCGAATACGAGCATTATCCACAGCACGGCGGTCGTTTTACAGGCGAACCTGCTTACTTCAAGCATACACTTGGCGCTGCTGAAGGTATTATGAAGAGAGCAGGAATGACTGCTGACGACTTTGATTACGCAGTATTCCATCAACCTAATGGCAAGTTCCCTATGGCGGCTGGAAAAAGGCTTGGTTTCCCGCGTGAAAAGATAGAAACCGGATGGCTGGTGCCCTGGCTGGGCAATACATATTCCGGAGCGTCACCTCTCGGATTGTCAGCAGTATTAGACATTGCCAAACCGGGTGATCGCATCCTGATGGTTTCATTCGGATCAGGCGCCGGGTCGGACGCATTCATCTTTACAGTGTTGGATCATATCCTCGAAGTTCAGGATAAAGCACCGATGACACGTCCACAGCTTGATGAAAACAAGATATACCTCGATTATGGTAATTATGCCAAGTTCCGGGGTAAGATTTTACGGAATAAATAGGTTTTATTTTTCACCACAAAGACACAAAGGTACAATAATTCAAAACGTCTTTGGTATAGGTTCTGTAGTATTTCGTGGTGTCAGGTGCCCTCACGTGACACGCTAACGATTGAATAATTGCGTTTCTATTTTTCTTTGTGATTTGGTGCTTTGTGGTTCAATCCCTGTATAAAGGAGGTTTTAATATTGAGAGAAGTAGCAGTAGTCGGTATCGGTATGCACAAATGGGGCGAGCTTTGGGGTATGTCCATTAGGGATATGTTCACAATCGCCGCCCGCAATGCAATGGACGATGCTGGCGTAAATAATATAGATTCAATGTACATCGGCTGTATGTCGGGCGGGTTGTTTGCCGGACAGGAACATCTTGCTTCCCTTATGGCTGATTATTTGGGCGTTCTTCCAGCAGCCGCGGCGCGGGTCGAATCGGCTTGTGCATCGGCGGGCTTGGCAGTACGTCAGGGTTGGATGGAAGTGGCTTCTGGCATTTCCGACGTCGTTCTGGTGGGCGGTGTTGAGAAGATGACCGACATAACCGGCGAGGAAGCGACATTTGCGCTTTCCACCGCTGCCGACACGGAATACGAGGGTTACAACGGTGTAACCTTCCCTGGTCTTTATGCTATGATGGCGCGTTCACACATGCACAAGTACGGTACAACGTTGGAACAGCTTTCCCATGTATCCGTGAAGAATCATGCCAATGGAGCGCTTAACCCGGAAGCTCAGTACCCATTTCCGGTGAGCCTGGAAACGGTGATGAATTCTACAATGGTGGCTGAACCATTAAGGTTATTGCACTGCTCGCCAATAACCGACGGTGCAGCAGCGGTCATTCTTTGCCCGGTAGAGATAGCCAAGAAGGAATTCAAGGATCATCCGTTAGTAGTTATAACAGGCAGTGGTCATGCCACGGACACACTTGCGCTTCATTCGCGCGATGATTTCACGACTATCAAATCAGCGACGATTGCCGCACAGAAGGCTTACCGGATGGCAGGCGTAGGACCTGAGGACATTGACTTCGCCGAAGTACACGATTGCTTTACCATCGCCGAGATTATGGTCACCGAGTCCATCGGTTTCTTCGAAGCGGGGCAGGGGGGACCTGCGGCTGAGAACGGCATAACATCACGGGAAGGCGCAAAGCCAATCAACACGTCTGGTGGATTGAAATCGAAGGGGCATCCTGTCGGCGCAACGGGAGCGGCTCAGATCATCGAGATCACACGCCAGCTCAGAGGCGAAGCCGGCAAACGGCAGCTTGACAACCCACGACGCGGGCTCGCTCAGAATATGGGCGGCAGCGGCGGCAGTTCACTGGTTCACATCCTGGAGGTGAAATAATGAAAATCAGATCACCCCGTTATCATAGAGAGACGCCTCAGCGTTATAGATTAGAGGCTGCGAAAACCGAGTCCGGCAAAGTATTTTTCCCGCCGCGCGCTTATTACCCCGGCGGTGAGAAGGCTGAACCCTTCCGGATGTCCGATAAAGGCAAGGTATTGACCTACACAGTAATCCACACCCCTGCAGCAGAATATTCCGACCTCGCACCGTTTGCGCTTGGCATTATCGAGTTAGACGGCGGCGGACGAATCACATCCCAGATCGTAGATGTAGATCCATCGAAAGTCAAGATCGGAATGCGCGTTAAAGTCGAATTCCGTAGAATCAGGACAGAAGGGGATGAAGGGCTGCTTTGTTATGGGTATAAGGTAGTGCCGGAATAGAGTGTTAAAGGCTGTCAGCCCACCGCGGCTGACAGCATAACCTGAAGCGTTTCTGTCAGGGAAGGCACGCTGAAGCGTGGACTCTAAACTCTATGATAGAAGTTCAGAGTCCAGCCTTCAGGCTGAGATATGTTGAAGCGTGGGTTCTATACTCTATATACTTATGAGTTTACAAGTCAAATAAGAATGGCTTATTTCTATTGAGTGTTAAGGTTGACTTCATTTCTCTATTGGTGTGACAGACATTCTTATCTGTCGTCACTCGAAGGGTGAGATGCCAATATAGTTTAGTTAAGTCACAGGTATAGATATGTTTCCTAAATTGATAAAGGTCGAGCCGCTTGAGGATTTCAAGCTTCACCTCTGCTATAATGACGGCGCTGAGGGGATATTCGATTTCGCTGCAACCGTCGGTTTTTATGGAGTTTTTGAGAAACTTAGCGATCCGGCATTATTCCGACGCGCTCGTATAAGTCGTGATGTTTGGAAAGCGTTGGAATGTCCGGGTGAGATAGACTTGGATCCGGTTACTGTTTATGCTGACGTGACGGGAAAATCGGTAGAGTGGATACTGGCTCAGGATGAGCCGCCGAAACCGTCTCGAAAAAGAAGCGGAAAGAGAGTAGGAGTTGAAGCGGGGAAGCAAGCATAAGGTTTAACCTAAAGGGAGGAATTTTTGATTTAGTAGGACAGATTCCTGTCTGTCATCACCCGAAGGGTGAAATGTTACAAAACTCCAACTTTAATAAATTGTGGCTGGATAATCCACTAAAACAATAGCAGAGTAAGAAAACAGCGGTCAATCGTAAGGATAATAAACAACTTTGAGTCAAAGCCTGATAAAGCTTCAAACGCCTGAAGAGAAGGAACTGGAATCAAAGCGAAGCGAACTATCTGCCCTCTCAGAACAACTTGCAGAGGTGGAACTTCAATTTGAGGAGTTGAAGTTTTCGCTGCTGAACTTTCAAAGACGGTATTTTCAGGAAGTCGGCAGGAAATATGTGGAGTTGGATGAACTACGGGCGCAGATAGCTGAGTTCATTGGCAAAAATAAACCCTATGATGATGAGGCACGCACATCAGCCAAACAGGCTCGCGATCAAGCCGATACTGCTTCCAAGGAGTATGAATCCTTTGAGAGCGAGGATCCATCGGCTGCGGATTATAAGCCTCCCTCAAATGAGTGTAAGAAGTTGTATCGCCGGATAGCCTCGATCATTCACCCTGACAAAGCTACTGACGACGCTAAGCGCGAGTTAGGAACGAAACTGATGAAGGAGTTGAACGCTGCCTATAAAATGCGGGATATGGTGGAAATGGAAAACATACTCGCATGTTGGCAGGGGGAATCGAGAGTTTTATCAAGTGATGGAATAAAAGCCGAACTCAAAAGGATAAATAGAGCCGTTGCTCAGCTTTGCGGTCGTATAATCAAGGTGAAGCAGGAGATTGAAGACCAGATGGAGAGCGAATTACACTCGCTCATGATCACCGTTCACAATGCCGATGCCGAGGGGCGGAACCTTTTGAGTGAGATGGTGGTAAGGCTTGATAGACAGATTGCCGAAACCAAACGGGAACTGAATATTCTTAAGAAAAACAAATGAACGAAAAAGAGCCAAACAAATCCAGCGCCCTCGTGAAAGCGCGGACGACTGCACTCCAGAATGTTCCAAGCAGACTGATTAAGCGCGGCTTAGAAGACCTTTCTATCTTATCGTTAGATGAGACGGTTAGGAGGCTTTTGGATACTGTCCCAAATGATGCCGAAGGCTACTTCTATCGGGGACTTGCGTATCATCAAAATGGCGACTACGACCGCGCCATCGTCGATTACACTCAAGCCCTCTGCATTGACCTGAATTTAGCCGCCAATGCCTACCACAACCGTGGGGTAGCCCACAGCGAGAAAGGTGACTATGACCGGGCTATAGCCGACTTCAGCCGAGCCCTGCAGATTGATCCGAATCTTTCAGAAGCTTACAATAACCGGGGAGTTGCTTACGCTGACAGCGGTGACTATGACCGTGCGGTAACCGACTACGACCACGCCCTGCGGATTAATCCGAACTATGCTGATGCCTACTACAACCGGGGGAATGCTTACCGTCTCAAAGGAGAAAATGATAGTGCCATAGCTGACTATACTAAAACCTTACAATTGAACAAGAATTTAGCTGAAGCTCTAAACAACCGGGGAATTGCCTACTGTGAGAAAGGTCACCATGACAGGGCGATAGCAGATTACAGTCGCGCCCTGCAGATTGCCCCAAATTACGTTGCTGCCTACTACAACCTGGGGATTGCCTACGGTAGGAAAGGTGACTATGACAGGGCGATAGAAGAATATAGTCGTGCTCTACAGATTGACTCGAATGACGCAGGCATCCACTACAACCGGGGAGTTGCCTACCAGCAAAAAAGTGACTATGACAGGGCGATAGAAGACTTCGACCGCACCCTGCATATTGAGCCGAACTTCGCCCTCGCTTACTGCCAACGGGGGACTGCCTATGGTTCTAAAGGCAACAACGACCGCGCCATCTCAGATTTAAGCAAAGCCTTACAATTGAACCCGAATCATGCATACGCCTACTACTTTCGGGGCAGAATCTACCTCTCTAAATGTGATCCTGACCATGCCATTTCAGATTTTAGCCAAGCTATACGATTGAATCCGAATTATATTGACGCTTACTGCCTTCGGGGCGCTGCTCACAGTTTTAATGATGCAATTAACAACTTAAAGGGTGAAATTGAAAGTGCCATAGCCGATTACAGCCAAGCCATCCACATTAACCCAAATCATGCCGAAGCATATTTTAGCATCGGGTCTATTTACAGTAAAGGATGGGGTAACATCGCTCAAGCTCGTGTTGCCCTAAAGCGTGCTAAGGAGTTGGGCCATCCGCTCGCGCAGGAATTACTTGACAAATTGCCAGAGTGGTGATAAAAAGCAGGAGATAGGAAAACTAAATGAAAGAAAAAGAACCAAACAAATCCAGTGCCCTCGTGAAGGCGCGGACGACTGCACTCCAGAGTGTTCCAAGCAGACTGATTAAGCGCGGCTTAGAAGACCTTTCTACTTTGTCATTAGAAGAGACTGTTAAGAGGCTTTTGGATACTGACCCAAATGATGCGGAAGGTTACTTCTATCGAGGACTTGCTTTTCATCAAAATGGTGACTATGACCGAGCAATAGCAGACTATAGCCGTGCCCTGCAGATTGACCCAAATTTCGCTAAAGCCTACATCGACCGGGGGCTTGCCTACTATAACAGAGGTGACTATGACCGGGCGATAGCAGATTTCAACCAAGCCGTTCGCATTAACCCAAGTCATGCCGCAGGCCATTTGGGGCTTGGGGTGTCTTACGGGAGGAAAGGCAACATCGTTCAAGCTCGCGTCGCCTTAATGCTCGCTAGAGAGTTGGGTCACCCGGACGCACAAACATTACTAGACGAATTGCCAGAGTGGTAGTAAAAAGCAGGAGAGCTGATATCAATCTGAAACGAAAACACAAGAGATCATATTAGTGATCATATCTTGATTCACTCAATACAAATAAGAGTATCTTATTCAGTTGGGACTCTATAAGCTATATTTGTTATAAACAAAGATTAAAGGAAGAATATGTCAGTCAATAAACTACCATTCAACGAAAATGAACAGCAGTTGTTCCATAGATTTAATGAGCAGTTCACAGAATTGCATTGGAAGATTCTTGAATTCTTTGACAACCCGAAGGACTGGTATAGAAAAGAATCAAGACAGCCATTTCGCTTCTCCTCTCCATTTTGGAGTACTCTCGGCTCCGTTCTGGAGCATGCTTTTCCGGAATTGAAATCTGAGAAAAGTGCATATCAGAAAATCTGGGCTGATCTTTATGCGGAAAAACTTGTCAATGTTCCTGTTCTTGTTACTATGCAGTCTGATGATTTACTTATCAAACAAACGAGCAATCTTGGAACCGCTTCATTAAATTTAAGGCGAGTCTGGAATAAGTGCGCTTGAATTGACGGAGGTCTCGGCGCTGTAATGAAAGCGATTTCTAAGAACATGACGACAGACAGAAATGCCAGTTACATGAGCTAACTTAAACGAACACAATGGATAAGCAACTACAACAAATAATCGACAAAATCGTCGCCTACGTTGATCCGGTTAAGATATACCTTTTCGGCTCCCGCGTTCGCGGCGACAGTCGAGAAGACAGCGATTATGACATTGCGATTATCTACGATGGGGAGTTGTCGAAGAGGGAAGTGACGTTGGGAATATACGATCAGTTTGAGGAATTCAACTTCTCAATGGATTTATTTGTATTAGCTTCGCAGGAACTTGAGAAATACAAACGGATTGCGAATACACTGGCGAGAGAAATTACTGAGAACGGGAAGGTGGTTTATGGATGACGTTTTAAAGCTTGAAGTTCAACGCTGGATGTGTTTAGCTTCGGATGATTTAGATTCAGCTAAAGAACTCATGAAGCGAGAACCACCGATTACTCGTAATGCCTGTTTCTTGACTCAGCAATGCGTTGAGAAATCATTCAAAGCCTATTTGGTTAGTCAAGGACAACATATTGAAAAAACACATTTTCTTTTACGTTTACACACTCTTTGCAGGAATATTGATAGTGAATTCAATAAATACAGAGAACATGCCCAAAATTTGACAGACTATGCAGTAAGAACCCGCTATCCGAACGATTGGCGCGATTTCCCTGTCGACGAAGCTAAAGAAGCAATTGTGAAAGCTGAAGAGGTTATAGTTTTCGTTTACGAAAAACTTAAAGCGTATCTTATATAATACAAATTTGAAATGAATAACTTATGAAAAAGCAAAATAATCGAAAAGACATTCTAAATATACTATCAAATAATCAGAAGCAGCTTGAGCAGATGGGAGTTGCATCTTTATCGTTATTCGGCTCTGTTGCTCGCAATGAAGCGAGCGAATCCAGCGATATCGATCTGCTGGTTGAGTTTAATCGTCGTGTAGGATTGTTTCATTTCATCCGCGTAAAGCAATACCTTGAAGATATACTTGGTGTTAATGATGTTGATCTGGTTATGCCGGATGCGTTGATTGAAGAACTTAAAGAAAATATTTTAAAAGAGGCGATCCTTGTTGCATAAACACTGGAAATTCCGCATAGAGCACATCTTGCAAGCAATTCAGAAGATTCAGAATTATACATCAGGATTAGATTTCGATGCTTTCGTTAATGATACCAAGACAATAGATGCCGTAATCCGAAACTTTCTGGTTATCGGAGAAGCAGTTAGATTTATCCCAGTTGATGTTCAAGAAGTCAATCCAAACGTTCCCTGGAGAGTTATGCGAGATATGAGAAATGTTTTGGTTCATAACTATGATAGAATTAAAGAAGAGATTCTCTGGGATACAATACAACTGGAGTTACAACCATTGATTCCAATGCTTCATAGGATAGTATATGAAGCTCCAGATTGAAATTTCATCATTTAATAAAATAAGATATTACAATTGAACCGCATAGAATCAAAAATAAAAACCCGGTCTGACGACTTCAAATCCAACCGGGAATCGATGCTGAAGATCGTTAATCAGCTTAAAGGACGGCTTGAAAAGGTCAAGCAGGGGGGACCTCCGCAGCATGTTGAACGGCATAAGAGGCGGGGGAAACTCACCGCTCGCGATCGTATTGCCGGGCTGCTTGATCCGGGGACTCCATTTCTGGAATTGAACTCGCTTGCAGCTTACGATATGTATAACAACGATGCGCCCAGCGCCGGTATCGTCACCGGCGTCGGCGTCGTTCACGGTCGAGAGGTGCTGGTCATCGCCAACGACGCAACCGTCAAGGGCGGTACATACTACCCGATAACCGTCCTGAAGCATTGCCGCGCTCAGGAAGTTGCGCTCGAAAACAACCTGCCGTGCGTCTATCTGGTAGACTCGGGTGGAGTGTTCTTACCTTTACAAGACGGTGTGTTTCCCGATAAGGAGCACTTCGGACGCATCTTCTACAACCAGTCCATATTGTCCGCCAAGGGCATCCCACAACTGTCAGCGGTGATGGGATCATGCACGGCTGGAGGAGCTTATGTTCCCGCGCTGTCGGATGAAACTGTCATTGTTCGCAAGCAGGGAACGATTTTCATCGGCGGACCGCCATTGGTCAAGGCAGCGACGGGTGTTACAGTAACACCTGAGGAACTCGGCGGAGCTGATGTTCACTGCCGGATATCCGGCGTCAGCGATTATTATGCTCTGAACGACGAACACGCTTTGAAAATCTTGCGCAACATAGTCGAGAACCTAAACCGTAAGCCAAAGTTCGAACTGGCTCGCGAGGCGCCTGAAGACCCATACTACGATCCGGAAGAGCTATACGGCGTTCTTCCTTCCGATTACAGGAAGGCATTTAATGTGAAGGAAGTCATCGCACGAATGGTCGACGGCAGCCGCTTCAACGAATTCAAGGAACTCCACGCCCAGACGCTGGTCACAGGATTTGCCAGGATAATGGGCTATCCGGTCGGAATTGTAGCCAACAACGGCGTTCTGTTCGGGGAATCGGGTCGGAAGGGCGCGCATTTCATCGAATTGTGTGCATCGCGTAAGATACCGTTGCTTTATCTCCAGAACATCACCGGATTCATTGTAGGCAAGGAATATGAACACAGCGCTATCGCCAACGACGGCGCTAAGATGATTCACGCCACCGCAAACGCTCAGGTACCGAGATTCACGGTAATAATCAACCGATCTCACGGCGCCGGCAACTACGCAATGTGCGGCAGGGGCTATCTGCCAAGGTTGATGTGGATGTGGCCCAACGCCCGCATCTCAGTGATGGGTGGGGAAGAGGCTTCTAACGTCCTGTTACAGGTAAAGATGGAACAGATGGCTAAGCGCAGCTTGCCACCGATGTCCCAGGAAGAGCAAGACGAATTCCGTCGACCGATCCTGGAGAAATACGAACACGAGGGCAGCCCGTATTACGCTACTTCAAGACTATGGGATGACGGAATCATCGATCCGGTGGACACGCGGACGGCATTGGGTCTGGCGATTTCAATGTCGTTGAATCAGCCGATACCGGAATATAAGCCGGGTGTGTTCAGGATGTAGTTTTTTTAGCCACGAAGACACAAAGACACCAAGTAAATATTTTTTTGTGGCTTTGTGCCTTTGTGGTGAGATATTTCGAGGTATAAACTGAACGATTATAAGACAATTAAAGTTGAAATAAAAGACCGCGTCGGTCGGATTACGATGACTCGTCCGGAAGTTCGCAACGCATTTGACGAGCGGATGATTGCCGATATTCATGAAGCTGTCAATGTGCTCAGCGTTGATGATGATGTCAGAGCTATCATTGTGACTGGTGAGGGGACGGTTTTTTCTGCAGGCGCTGACATTGATTGGATGCAGCGAATGGGGCGGATGGGCTTCGAAGAGAACTACCAGGATGCATTGAAACTTGCGTATATGTTCGATGCACTATCCAGAAGCCCTAAGCCTTCGATTGCGCGGGTCAACGGTCCTGCTATCGGTGGCGGAACGGGATTGGTGGCTGCCTGCGACGTGGCTATCGCGGATCCGAAAGCATTTTTCAGCTTCAGCGAGGTCAAGATCGGGCTTGTGCCGGGATGTATCGGACCTTATGTAGTGCGAAAGGTTGGTCAGAGCCGCTCGCGGGAGTTGTTCATCACCGGACGCAGAATCAGCGCTGAGGAAGCCGAACGTTATAACCTCATCAACAAAGTCGCTGAAGAAGGTAAACTCGAGAAAGAAGTTGATAACATACTCAAGGCTTTACTGACATCAGGACCGGTTGCTATTGATGCTGCAAAGAGACTGGTGCGTGATGTCCCGCATCTTTCACGTGAGGAATATATCAAATACACCGCTAAGATGATTGCAGAACTCAGAACCGGTGAAGAAGGACAGGAAGGGACGAAAGCATTTCTTGCGAAGAGGAAGCCGGAGTGGGTGAAGTAATTTGAGTCAACGCGAAAAGGCAGTGAAACGAATGAGAGCTAATCCTCACAAGGTGAGGTTCGCTGCTCTTCAAGCCCTCATTATACATCAAGGATTCGTGAGATTTAATCAGAAGGGAAGTCACATCACTTTTCGCCACCAAGATGGTCGTCGCTTTACCATTACTACCCCACATGGTCGAGAAGCCTTTCTCTGGGAGAGTCAGGTTATAAAAACATTGGAAAAGATAGGGCTATGAAAACAATACACGAATACAGAGGTTATGTGTTCTCTATCGAGTTCTCGGGTGAACATCCCGAGTGGCGGGTTGACTTTGAGGACTTCGATGACATCATAACCGCCGGATCCACGCTTAACGAGGCGTTCCATAACGCATGCGAGGCTCTCGACCTTCACCTTGAGTCTATGCAGAAACTGGGTGAGAAGCTGCCCAAACCGCGACTAAGGATACAGCTTGTGGCGTGTTAAATCAATTGGGATCTGAATTCGGTGGAGTATAATGAACTGTCCAATATGTGGAAAGGAGGGGGCAAGGTTACGCCATGTCACTCGCAATTACGGCAAGGGAAAACAGATACTCCTTATTGAGAACGTTCCGGTCATTATCTGCCCGCATTGCGATGAATCATATCTATCCGCCGAGACGCTTCATGAATTGGAACGTTTGAAGCGTGAAAGACGAAGCGAGGCTGAGAAGCGTGAGGTGGAGGTTTTAACTTTTGCATAGGTGCTATCTATGCAACAGCCCCGAAGGACAGGAAGGAACGGAGGCGTTTCGAGAGAAGATGAAGCCGGAGTGGGTGTAGTGTGTGTCTTTCCTGCGAAGGCAGGAAACCAGAGGGAAATTCAAAAGGTTATGAAGACCATCCACGAATACAGAGGTTACGTCTTTAGCATCGAGTTTTCCGGAGAGTATCCTGAATGGACAGTTGTCTATGAGGACTTCGACGACATTTTCACGGGAGGCTCAACGCTCGAAGAGGCTTTTCAGAACAGTTGTGGTGCGCTCGATCTTCACCTTGAGTCAATGCAGAAGTTGGGGGAGAGTCTTCCTAAACCTAAACGGTGGATACTAGTTGTTTCTTGTTGAATAGTCAAATTAAGGTGGTTAGGACAATATCGATGAATGAAAGCAAAAAATTCAAACTTAAGCTAAGGGAACAGAATATTCCCAGCGAGAAACTGCTTGAAGATTTGAAGAGAGTTGCTAATCTGCTCCAAAAAGATAGTGTTGGCATAAGGGAATATAACAATCATGGTAACTATAGTGGTGATACTTTAGCAACAAGGTTCGGTAGTTGGAATAAAGCTTTAGAAACTGCTGGATTAACTATTTCACATATAAATTTAATACCAGATGAACAGCTTTATAATAATTTATTGAATGTATGGGAAAAACTCGGACACCAGCCCGGGAGACGCGATATGAGTCGACCGATATCATCTATCGGTGTGAGTGCTTATTGTAGGAGGTTTAGCAGTTGGAATAAAGCATTAGTCAAGTTTATTGAGTGGGTTGATCATAGTGAGGTTTCAACTGATCATGTGATGTCGCAAGATCCTTCTACGTCAAATATTGATATTGATGCGAAACACATTTCGGACAAAAATGAGAATTCTGTATATGTTCATAGGACATCAAGATCACCTAATTTAAGATTGGAATTTAGAGTAAAAGAACGTGATGGATTTACATGTCGCAGGTGCGGTCGTAGCGTTTTAAAAGAACCACCCGGAACACTAAATTTAGAGATCGATCATATAAAACCTTGGTCAAAAGGTGGGGAAACAGTTATTGAAAATCTCGAAACACTTTGCCGTGAATGCAATAGAGGAAAATCAAATATGGATGTTGATTACTCATAGTCTCAGTTTGCTTTGTGTCTCTGTGTCTTTGTGGTGAATTAAAACTGGATTCCCGTTTTCACGGGAATGACATATAATGGAAAGTATGTTCAACAAAATTCTAATTGGTAACGTGGGTGAGGTTTGTGTTAGCACAAGTTGACAAAACAAAATTGCAGATCATCTGCCGCAAGTGGAAGATCAAAGAACTGGCGGTATTCGGTTCAGTTCTACGTGGTGACTTCAAATCTGAAAGTGACGTTGATGTTACCGTTACGTTCAGCGAGGATGCTCACTGGGGTTTATGGGATTTTTATAATCTGAGGGATGAATTACAGGTCCTGTTTGATCGTGAGGTCGATCTCGTTGAGCCGGATGGGATCATCAATCCCATTAGAAGGCGTAATATTCTTAACAATAGGCAGGTGATATATGCTGCCTGATGAGACAAATGCAATTAGTGTTAAACACAGAGATCACAAAGAACACAGAAAATAGGAAACAATATACTTTGTGTCTCTGTGTCTTTGTGGTGAGTAAATAAATTCCCGGTTTCACGGGAGTGACAAATAAATGGAAAGAATGTTCAAAAAAATCCTAATCGCCAACCGCGGCGAAATCGCTATTCGTATTATCAGAGCCTGCCACGAGTTAGGTATTACTGCCGTTGCAGTCTATTCTGAAGTCGACAGTAACGCTATGCATGTCAGGGAAGCTGATGAGGCTTACTTGATAGGTACGGCGGCGCCGTCTGAAAGCTATCTTAACCAAGATGTTATTCTTGAAATAGCTCGCAAAGCCGACTGTTGCGCCGTTCATCCTGGATACGGTTTCCTGGCTGAAAATGCTGAGTTCGCTAAACGGGTGACAGATGCCGGTCGAGTATTCATCGGTTCATCGCCGGAGTCCATACGGCTGCTTGGTAACAAGGTCGAATCGCGCAAGGTTATGGCTGAGGCGGGGATACCGCTCACGCCGGGAACCGGTGAAGATACATCGTTAGACGATGAAACACTCGTCAAGGAAGCTGATAGAATCGGCTATCCGGTGATGGTTAAAGCTGCTTCAGGCGGTGGCGGAAAGGGTATGCGGGTTGTCGATGATCCCGCAGATCTGAAGTCGTCTATTGAAGCCGCCCGCCGTGAAGCGAAAGCTGCCTTTGGCGATCCTACCATTTTCTTAGAGAGATTCGTTGTTGAGCCGCGTCATATCGAATTTCAGGTATTCGGTGATGCCTTCGGCAATAGAATACACCTCTTCGAGCGCGAATGTTCTATCCAACGCCGTCACCAGAAGATCATCGAGGAAACGCCATCCCCAGCGCTCAACGATGACCTTCGCAAGCGAATGGGCGAGACTGCCGTTCAAGTTGTCGAAGCGGCTAATTACTGGAATGCGGGAACGGTGGAATTCTTATTAGATAAAGATATGAATTACTACTTCCTTGAGGTCAATACGCGCATTCAGGTGGAACATCCGGTTACTGAAGAGACCGTCGGCGTTGATCTTGTCAAGGAACAGATACTTGTGGCTGCCGGAAAGGAACTATCCTGGAGTCAGAGCGATCTTTCACAGCGAGGTCACGCTATCGAAGTCCGTATTTACGCTGAAGACGCTGCTGCTAACTTCCTGCCATCTGCGGGTCCGGTGCACTTGATGAAGGAACCGAGAGGGCTCGGTATCCGGTTCGATGGGGGAGTGGAGTCAGGTGACGATGTTTCGGTTAATTACGACCCGATTATAGCTAAACTAATTGCGCTTGCTCCCGACCGATCCTCCGCAATCCGAAGGGTAAGGATGGCGCTTGATGATACCGTTATCCTCGGGCTGACCACTAATATCGAATTCCTGAAAGCCGTGCTTGATCATCCGGCGTTTAGTGAAGGTAAACTGCATACAAACTTTATTCCTGAACATCTCCCTGATTGGAAGCAGAAGCCTGCTTCCGGTGACGAACTTGCATTGGCATTAGCGCTGGCATCGCTGCCAAGCGAACGAAAGACATCAATCAGCGGTATCGAAAGCCCTGCGATCCCTGAACCATGGAATGAAATCGGAAGCTGGGAAATTTGCAGCGGAGGTGTACGATGAGATTGAAATTAAAAGACAACAATGGATTGCACGAGCTTGACGTCCAGCGTAAAGGTGAGAAATTAACCGCTCAGATTGATGATAAGAGTATAGAACTTGAAATAAATGAGCTGCCCAATTCCCGATATATTATTAAGTCAGGCGACAGGATAATCCGCGGTTATGCTATAAAGAAAAAGGATGATATATTTATTCATATCAACGGATGCAGTTGGAACTTCAAGGATGTTACCAATGAGGATGTATCAGTACACAGCGCTGGTGGGGATGGTGATAATAAGATAGTGTCACCGATGCCCGGTTCAGTTATTAAAATACTTGTGAATGAAGGTGATAAGGTCGAGCTTGATCAGCCGTTAGTGATCGTGGAAGCGATGAAGATGGAAAACGAAGTGCATTCCCAGATGAATGGTATCGTTGATAAGGTATTAGTTGAATCGGGTCAGCAGGTCGGTTTTGGTGAATTACTGATTGAACTTGCGCCGTTAAGTGAAACATCACAAGATGAATAATCAGTTTGTCGTTTCCTTGAATAATTGAGTTCAGAGTGCGCGCTTCAGCGCGTAAAGTCTATAGAATAATGGATATAGCCAACACGCGCTGAAGCGCGCACTCTGAACTCAATTATTCAAGGGAATGATAAATATGTAATGAAGAGGTTAATGACGGGAAAGCAAAAGCTTCCTGAAGTTTCGCTGCGCACTGAGGAACTCGATAAGTGCGTGAATTGCGGTATGTGCCAGGCGGTATGTCCGACCTTCATTGTTAAGGGACACGAGGGACTTACCGCTCGCGGGAAGATAGAACTCCTGAAACGACTGCTCAATAATACCCTTGAACCGTCAAAATCCATTGCTGATCTTTTTGATGACTGTTTGACCTGTTATGCTTGCCAGTCGGTATGTCAGGCAGGCGTTAAAACTGAGCGGTTGTGGACGGCTTCTCGTCAAGACCTGGGTAAATATTCCACAACCGGACGAATAAAACATCTCGGTCTTAACTGGACGGTCGGAAAACCAAAGCTCTTTAACCTGGAAGTCGGTCTATTTGGGATACTCGCCGGATTCAATCGCAATAACCCAGCGTCGGCGAGGCTTGGGAAATACAGCTTACCGATTTATTGTGGCGCGCCGTACTTAAAGCATTTGCATAATGATTATCCTCCTATGGGTAAGGAGGTTGGATCGGTTGGTTTATTGTTAGGTTGCAGCGTTAATCTTTCGACGCCCTGGGTTGCGGATGCTGTTATATTATTGCTGAATGCTGCCGGTTGGCGGGTTATCATCCCAAAGGATCAGGTTTGCTGTGGAGCGCCAGCAATAAACAATGCTTGTTGGGATATTGCCAAGCGACTTGCTAAAAACAATCTGAAGGTATTCAATAAATTGGGCGTAGATCGAATAACATCTTCTGATGCGACCTGTGCCGGAGCTTTTAAGTATGATTATAAGGAACTGTTTTTTAATGATGATGAAGTTTTACCGGTGGTTTCCAAATTCGCCGATATGACCGTTGATTTAAGTACGCTACTATCTGAAGCGTATGATGATGATCGAATTGAGTTTGACGCATATAAAGCAGTAGTTACTTTACACGATTCCTGTCACGTCACAAACGTTGGTGGAGGAAGCCGCTGGCTGGAATTATTAAGCGCCATTGATGAGCTTGAAATTAAGGAATTGAAAGACAGCGAACATTGCTGCGGTTTCGGTGGCAGCTATGCGTTTTTTCATAACGATACATCATTTAAGATCGCTGAAAGGAAGATGCAGCGAGTAGTTGAAAGTGGCGCAGAACAGGTTCTGGTTGGATCACCGGGATGTTTGTTAAGGTTGCAATCTGTTGTGAATAATAATTTTGATCGAGATATTAAGGTTAGACACGTTTCGGAGTTGTTGGCTGAAGCGATAATAAACAAATAAATATATATTACCGCTGGAAGTAGAAACGCCACAAATTTTACTATTTTCTCTCTGCTTTCTCTGCGCTCTCTGCGGTAAATATTCTTAATTATAAATCATAAAAGGAGAAATATGTTTCTTACTGAAGAACAACAAATGCTGCGCGATATGGTGCATGACTTTGCGCAGAACGAAATAAAGCCCATCGCGGCAGAAATAGATGAGACTTGCGAGTTTCCGGTTGAGACTGTTAATAAGATGGGGGAGCTTGGCTTGATGGGGATTGTCTTCCCTGAAGAGTACGGCGGCGCTGGAATGGATTATGTCTGCTATGCAATCGCTGTCGAAGAGATTTCCCGCGTATGCGCTTCACACGGCATTACCCTTGCCGCACATATCTCACTTGGCGTTAATCCTATTTACAGTTTCGGCAATGAGAAACAGAAACAAGAGTGGCTGCCCAGGCTCTGTTCAGGTGAAATAATCGGTGCATTCGGATTAACCGAGCCAAATGCAGGTTCGGATGCTGGTGGGACGGAAACGACAGCCGTTAGAGATGGTGATGAATGGGTACTGAATGGCACAAAACGTTTCATTACGAATGCTTCTGTATCAGAAGTCTATTCTATGACTGCCATGACAGATAAGTCGTTGGGTACATCAAAAGGCATCAGTTCATTCATCGTTCAAGCGGGAACACCGGGTTTCAGCGTTGATAGGAAGGAAAACAAACTCGGCATCCGCGGCTCGGATACTGCAGGTCTTATCCTTGAGGATTGTCGTATTCCGGCTGAAAATTTATTGGGCGAAGAAGGCAGGGGCTTTCCATATTTCCTTGAAATTCTCGACGGTGGAAGGATATCAATCGCTGCTATGGCGTTGGGAATCGCTCAGGGCGCATTTGATCAGGCTCTTAAGTTTTCTAAGGAACGCGTTCAGTTTAACCGTCCGATAAGTAAATTCCAGGCAATACAATTCAAATTAGCAGATATGGCAACCTGGATTGAAGCGGCGCGTCACCTGGTGTATAATGCTGCACGATTGAAAGATGCCGGTAAGAGCTACGGTAAGGCTGCTGCTATGGCAAAATTGTATGCTGCTGAGATCGGCACGAAAGTAGCTGAAGAAGCGATCCAGATCCACGGCGGATATGGTTATACAAAGGAATATCTGGTCGAGCGGATGTGGCGTGACGCCAAGTTATGCGAAATCGGCGAAGGTACTTCTGAAATTCAGAAGGTAGTCATTGCCAGAGATTTATTAAGTGGTAAGTGAAATTTAGAGTGGTGTGCCCTTATTATTGTTAGAAGTATCTATTCACTGTCATTCCCGTGAAGACGGGAATCCAGATTGAGAGTCTCCACCCTAACCAATTAAACTAACATACTGATTTATCAATAGGATGTCTTTATCAAACTTTAAACTG
>JAVCDD010000090.1 GCA_030765125.1 Candidatus Hatepunaea meridiana | reverse complement strand
GCAGACAATCGGCGACGATATCACTTGCCTTATCCCATGCCTTGGGATCTAATTCCTCTTTAGAGACGACTTCTATTTGTAGATCCTGTTCGATTTTTCCTTACCTGCGTTTAACTACTCCCATATATATGGCAAGAGGTGCGCCAATCAATTTGACGCGCCTCTGTGCATTTTTCATCTTGTTGATATTTAATGAAATAATATTGTTTCATGATTTAGAAATATCCTGTTAGTTACCCAATAATCACGAAACCAGTCATTATGAACGCTTAATACGCTTCACAAACTCCTTAATCGTTCAATTTGACCGGTAAATTGTTCAATTCTGTAGGCAAACCAGTCATATTGAACGTTTTGAAGCTTGTAGCGGTAACTTCAAACAGCTATTTAGTTACCTTTGTGAAGGAAATCAGCAAGGCAGATCTTCTTAGTTACCTCAGTTTCATTCAATCCGGTCATTTTGAACGGTAATATCGCTTTGTTACCCCTCAAAACGGTCATTATGAACGCTAAATAACGAGAATCAGTTCTTACTCAGTCATAATGACCGGTTTAGGCGAACAGTGGGTAACTAAGATAAAAACAGGGGGCTTGCATACCCCCCCGAACCTGACTTGATTTTACGCAACTTTGACCTAAATTGGTCACCCACCTGAGGCGATATATTTTGCCATTATTTATGGCACATCCATTGCCTGTAGAGAGGTAGTCATTAAACAAACCGAGGATTTCAAATGATTAGAGTAGTCGGATATGTGCGTGTATCGTCCGAAGAGCAGGTAGTCAAGGATCTGTCTATACCTGCACAGATGAAGGCAATCCGAAAGCATGTCGATGAAGACGATGACATGATGCTTGTTGAAATATTCAAGGACGAAGGAGTATCGGCTTATGCATCTGCAGATAGACGAACAGGATTCATGAACATGGTAAACATGGCGAAAGATACTGATGTATCGATTATCCTGGTTCATAAGTTGGATCGTTTCTCCCGCAACCGGGAAGAGTCCATCATCTTCAAATCCTTGCTGAAAAAGCATGGAGTTACAGTCAAATCGATAACAGAAAACTTCGATCCGGATACTCCATCTGGATTCTTATTCGAAGGTATTATTGAAGTTATAAACCAGTTCTACTCAATGAACCTGGCAATGGAAACCCGTAAGGGAATGATCGAAAATATTCAGCGTGGATACTGGAATGGAGGCATAACCCCGTATGGTTTCACCAAAGTCGAGGTGCAGGGCAGAGGAGACAGAGTCCACAAGAAACTGGCGCTCGGTGATCCTGTGGAAGTAGCCACAGTGCGTAAGATATTTAGTTTGGCTGTTTATCATGGATTAGGCGCAAAGGCAATTGCGAATCGATTGAAAGAGGAAGGCATCCCATATAGAAACGGGAAAACGTGGTGCAAGCAGCGTATCGGATACATGCTTAACAATCAGGTATATTATGGAGCTGGAGTGTGGAACCGAACTCATACGAAAACCAGGACACTGAAACCTGAAGATGAATGGATTATAGTTGAAGGCAATCACGATCCCATTGTGTCTAAAGAACTTTTCATGAAAAGGAAGAAGATGGGACAGGATAATATTGGTGAACGATTTGGCTCAAATGCTCACAAGATACAATGGCTATTAGCTAAGATGATCCGTTGCAATGAATGTGGCAAAGCCTATGCCGGTGTGAGGAGAAAGAGGGTTATTCACAATAATGGTGAAAATTCTCATTACTATCTGAAACGCTATGTTTGCTCTGGACATATAAATCAGACAGATGGTAAGTGTAAATCTTTCTACATAGATCAAGACTATATTGAAGGCGCTGTAATTAAACTGATTAAGAATGAGATAGCGCGTCCTAATAGACTTAAGGAGATAGAGGGAAAAGTAAAAACTCGTCTGTCAGAACTGCAGTGTGAACTCGATGATGCAGACGGAGAATCCGCTGGTAAGATCAAAGAACTTGAAGAGAGCATTGATAATTACTATAACGCAATAGGTTCTGGAATGAGTCCGGAAGTATGTAAATCCAAGATCGATGAGCTTCAAGCTCAGAAAGCATTACTGGTCAAGGATCTGAAGAACAAGGAAATAAATATTCGTGTTGCAGAAGTATTTGAAAACGATATGGTCTTCATAAGAAAACTAGCTCGTAACTTTGATAAAGGGTTCAATGACCTGCCTTTTGAAAGACGTCGGATGATCGTCCTGCACTTTGTTGAACGCATCGATATCATTGATCATTCTGTTGCTCGTGTGATTATCAGGATTCCCAAGCTGACACCAGGAACAAAACTGAAACCACCGATGGCGAGGAAGACGAGAAAAGAGATTGCTCTACAGGATGCGAAGCAACAAAGACGGAGTAAAAAGACCTCACCTGATCCGAATCAAGTGAGGTCTGTGCGGCTCCCCGTGTATGACAATATTAACGAGGAACCAATCGGTTCCTCATCAAAACACCTAATTCTAAAGGTGTTGTGTATGTAAACTACTCCTCGAATAGTTATGATTATAAACTTGTAGAATCTAATCTATATGTTCTCATCTTATCTGATTAAAATGCATGGAAAAACCAAGGTGACTCGTCTTCTTATGAAAGAATCATCTTTTGTGTCAAAAAAATGGATGAACAACAAAAGAGAACAAGGCATAGCGAATGATCAAGGAAAATTACAAGTCGACCTGCGTTAACTTGATTATATGTGTTTTATGCAGTACATTTCATAGACACAACAATTTGAGACGGAAATGGAATCAAGACAAAGAGGAACACACAGTAACAGATTTCTAAGGGCACTTGCTGACGAGGGACTTACAATCTTTTCTACTGCACAGGCTAAAAAGCTTGCCGAAAGCATTAGTGTTCCGTCTTCGTACGTGACGAATCTGCTGATGATCATGGAGCGCAACGGTTGGATCACAAGATTGCGGCGCGGATTCTATGCTCGTTCCGGTGCAGCAACTGGAGACATACCGGTCCATCCTTTCGCAATTGCAACCAAGTTAGTAACACCATCTGCCATCAGTCATTGGTCTGCGTTGCATCATCATGGATTCACAGAACAGATCCCCATGGTAATAACAGCATTCACTTTCAAAAAGGTTGTTACACCAAGTATGCGATCAAATTCTGAAGAAATCCATAAAGGTAAACACGCTTGGGTAATTGATGGCATAAGATATGAGTTTGCCACCGTCAAGGAAAAGTATTTCTTCGGTATCGAAGAAGTCTGGATAGATGAACACTCCCGTGTCCCAATAACTGACAAGGAACGTACAATACTTGAGACATTTATCTCCATAAGAATGTTTGGGGGAATCAGCGAAGCTTTGGGAATTACTGATAGTCACATAAATTCATTAGATATTAGTAAGTTTATTGATTACGCTTGCAGATATGGGATGATTTCCACAGCTAAGCGAATCGGTTGGGCTTTAGAACATGCAGGTGTGGATCCTTCACTTCTGGAACCATTACGAGAAATCCCCGCCATTGGCTATCATGCTCTTGATCCAACTCTTCCACGTAGAGGAGCTTGCGACAGTCATTGGATGATCCAGAACAATCTTGCTGAGAGGAAAGTTCGTTGAAACCTCTACGAAACCGTATTCGAGATGCATCACGTCAATTGGGGATTCCTCAACAGGTCATTGAGAAAGATTACGCGTTGAGTTATATCCTCGCGGGAATTTCCTCCCAACCTGAAATCAACAACGCTTTAGTTTTCAAGGGTGGTACAGCGTTAAAGAAACTGTTCTTTGGCGATTATCGTTTTTCAGAGGATCTCGACTTCTCTTCAGTAGATTCCCCTACCGGAGAACAACTTGAGAATGCCATCCTGGATGCAACTGCTAATACCTTACGGTTATTATCTGAGCAGGGACAATTCATACTTCGATTTGAACGATACTTGGAGCGAGAACCTCATCCACATGGTCAAGATGCTTTTATTATACGGCTTCAATTCCCATGGCATCCGAGTCCCTTATGTCGCATTAAGATTGAGATCACACACGATGAACCCGTCTTAATGGCACCAGAAACACGACGATTGATTCATGGATATGACGAAAAACTGGTTTACAATGTTTCTTGCTATCACTTAGAAGAGATCGTTGCAGAAAAATTGCGAACTTTACTTCAAACCCACCAGAAACTTATACTTCGTGGTTGGAATCGTCCAAGAGCGCGTGACTATTACGATTTATGGAGAATCATGGATAAGTACTACGATAGATTGAGTGGTGAACAGATATTACTGCTGTTAGAACGAAAGTGCGAACACCGAGGAGTATCATTTCAATCTCTTGATGATTTTTTCAGTGAGAAACTGATTACTGAAGCCTACAAACATTGGGAACCAAATCTTGCCCCCTTTGTTGCGGAATTACCAGACTGCTCAGCTGTTCTAAAGGAGCTACGAATACTTTTAAGTAATTTAATTTTCGGTAGGGGTCCAAATCCTGTATGATGCCATGGTTTTTTCTTGAGATAACCGAAATTTCTCTTTTAATGTTGTAAGTTTCAATTCTGTCATGGTCGCAATATAACTCTGTGTGAAGAGATTTCCTTTCGTCCGTAAACGTGTCAAGTCCCGGCTATTGTCAAATCCGTTGAATCTTCTTAATCTTTCTATAATATCTCATTAGCTATCTCACTCTACGGTCTATGCGCAAGCCATATCCGGATTTTCAACCAACGTCTTAATCCCCGTCGATCGGAATGTTATACTCAACGTTCCGTTCTCACCGTCATAGTTAATCCTTTCAATTAGAAGATGAATCATCCTTGTTCGCTCCCGGGGCAACAACGACTCCCAGATTGAATCGAAATATTCAAGCTCTGAAGTTAGCCCCGTCTCGTCCACCAGTTCAGTTTTCGATTTGGCAATCTCTTCCTGGAGGCTCTCAGCACGTTGTCTGGCAAAACGGATTCGATCCTCCAGGTCGGCAAGTCTGGCTGATATCTGAGTATTATCATCTAAGGGTTGTGTTGTGTCATTCAACAGTCTATCAACCTCCTTAGCATGACGCTTGAGTTCTTCAGTCACGATCCAGAGTTCGCTTTTGAGATTCTCAGTGCTCTTCTGAATCAGACTACGCGCCTGGTTGAGCGTTTCGGTGATTAAATCACTGTCCCGTCCAATACTGCCAATGCGGTCTATTATAAATCCTTCGATTTCAAACGCAGACACGGACTTAGTCGGACATGTATGCCAACCCTCCCTTTGCGCTCTTGAACAAACGTAGTAACGATAGTATCTTACATCCTTTTTTACATTGAATGTGTGAACCATTGCTGTTTGACAAGGTTTGCAGTAAAGCAGACCTTTCAGTAACGCACCATATTTATTTCTAACCAGTTTGCCTTTATCACGTCCATTGCGTTTGAGTATGTCTTGCACACGTTGCCATTGATTTGTCTCGATGATGGCTTGATGTTCACCTTCGTAGAGCTCGCCGTTGAATTTGACTTTCCCGAGGTAGGTTACACTCGTTAGTAATCTGAAAAGGTTGCCCCTTTGAAATGGATCACCGCCACGTACACTTCCACTTTTCGTGATCCAGCGTTTAGTCGTCCATCCACGACGGTTCAATTCTTGAACTGTTCCACGCAATGATTGGTGATCCAGGTAAAGCTCGTAAAATGTTCTGACCCTGAAAGCCTCTTCTTGGTTGACAATCAGACGTCCTCCACGAGGATCGATGTCATAGCCTAAGATTGGTGCACCTCCAGTCCATTTTCCTTTCTTGCGAGCTGCTGTAATCTTATCCCGTGTTCGCTCTGAGATGATCTCTCGCTCGAACTGGGCGAAAGAAAGCAGGATATTGAGAGTCAAACGTCCGATCGAATGAGTCGTATTAAACTGCTGCGTCACGGAAACGAAGGAAATGCCGTGTTTCTCAAGAGTCCCAATTATCCTGGCGAAGTCCAAAAGTGAGCGACTCAGACGATCCACTTTGTAGACAACAATGCAGTCAACCTTATCAGCAATAATATCAGCCATAAGACGCTTCATCGCTGGTCGATCCATATTCCCACCAGTGAATCCACCGTCGTCGTAACGTTCCGGCAAGTACACCCAGCCTCCGTTTTTCTGGCTGTTGATAAAGGCCTCTGCGGACTCCCGTTGTGCATCAAGCGAATTGAAATCTTGGTCGAGCCCCTCTTCCGTCGATTTGCATGTATAGATCGCACATCGGATTATTGAGCTTGAATCGGAAGATGATTCTTGTGATCGCGGTGAACGTTGTTTCATACTTTCTCCTTTTCTTTCTTTAGTTCAAATAATCGGAAGGAATGAGATGTTGTCTGTAGAAGTAATGATCCTGCACCGATTGTAAAAGTACCAGATTGTGGACGAATGTGAATAAGGATGTTGACCTCACGCATTATATTCAGTGTCACAATGAACCTCCAAAGTTCTTTTCCTTGTCGTGTGATTTGGTCCTGTTATCCCGGTCTGAACAGTGCGACAAAGGATTTGAAATATCAAGTTCGGTTGCGGTAATTCCAGCATTATCAAGTCTTTCGGAAACAATTCCGGATTGGGCGTGGTCAGATATATCCGGTATACTTGAATCAACTGATGTCGAGAATATTCCCAGTTTCCTAAGGCGCGAGAATCCCTTTGCAAGAATCCATGCAACCTCAAGAAATCGCTCGTCCTGTGTCATTTCAGCGGGATTGTCGATAGAATACATCTTCTTCCTCCAGTATGTTTTTAATGTTGGAAGAAGCCGTTTGTCTGGTTTCGGCTCGCTGTTCGAGCAGGTAACGACTTCCTCCTATATATTACATACCGGAAAAGTGTTCAAAGTGTCGGCGAGAATTGGCGAATAATAACATTTTCCGAAAATAATTGTCGTTGATCACTCATCAGTCATTGATCATTGATCAGACTTTCGAGAAATGCTATAATCAGAAGGAGAAGAGGTGATTCAAATTGACCAACTCAATCGTTGGTCGTATGTATAGGGCATAGGTCTTCAAAACATATTGGACAGATTTTTGATTTATCTGAAGGTGTACTATTCCATTTACATCCATATTAACTTGACTTTTCCTCCATAAACGGATATTATTGGATGAGTAAATGGATATCCAAAAAGGAAAACAATGAAAAACAACTTCATTAAACAGATCGCCGAGATTGACGAATTCAAAGGTTTCTGGAAGGGATTAACCTCGCTTCCAATTGAAATGCTTTACAAATTGCGTGTTCTCGCCACGATCGAATCCATCGGTTCTTCCACCCGCATCGAAGGAGCTAAACTCACCGATCGCGAGGTAGAAGCTTTGCTGTCAGGGCTAATGCCTTCCTCATTTCGCAGCCGGGATGAGGAGGAAGTTGCCGGATATGCTGATGCCATGAAACTGATCTATGAGTCTCACGACGATATTGAGCTAATAGAAAACAATATCAAGTACCTTCACAAGGTGCTCTTGAAACATTCGTCCAATGATCAGTGGCATATCGGCAATTATAAACAGCAACCCAATCATGTCGCTGCTTTTGATGAAACCGGAAGACAGGTCGGAATAGTCTTCGAAACCACTTCACCTGCAGATACTCCACGCGAGATGGAAACTCTGGTATCTAGCACAATCCTCCAGCTGAACAAGGGTGAACTCCATCCATTGTTTATTATTGCCGATTTCATCCTTCGCTTTCTGGCGATCCATCCTTTCCAAGACGGCAACGGACGATTGTCCCGTATTCTGACCAATCTTCTGCTCCTGCGGTTCGGTTATGATTATGTCCAGTACAGCTCACTCGAACGTGTAGTGGAAGCCAACAAAGAACGATATTACTCATCCCTTCGTACAGCTCAGAATGCACTGAAAGAAGGTAAATCTGATACAAGCGTCTGGACTGGTTTCTTCCTCGAAATGCTTAAAAAACAACAAAACCTGCTCGCTCAGAAGCTTGAGAGAGAACGTAAAATGTCAGTTCGTTCCAAATTGTCCAATGAAGTCCTGAATTACGCTGAAGAACAGGGACGCGTTACTGTAGGTCAACTCGCCCGGGCACTTGACGCCAACCGCAATACCATTAAGACTCATCTGCAAAAACTCGTCCAGGAAGGACTTTTAAAGCTGCACGGCAAGGGACGCGGCTCATACTATACTCCCAATTAATCATCACCTTCTCGACTATTTTGCTGTTCTGCGTCGGCGTCTTGAAGCTGAACTTGACTGTGAAGGGACGCGTGAGTATGTATCCGTGCTGCAACTGCTGGAAAAGTATCCGTTATCGCGGTTGACCTGAGCGGTTGAGAAGGCTTTGCATGTTAATGCAGTCAGCCGTGATGTAATAGGGCTTTATTTATATCCCTGATGAGCGTCCGGAGGCATTCACATTTAGTAAGGACGGTCGTAATTATTTGGGCGGTGTACCTGTAGCGAAGCCCGATCTGCATGTGTATTCGGCGGTGATGCCGACGGGAGGGTGTTGATGGTTGCGACAAGTGTTGACCTCACGCATCATATTCGGTGTCACAATGAACCTCCTAATTCTCTTCAGCAGTGTTAACCCGGTTGGAACAGTGAGACAAAGGGTTTGGAATATCAAGTCCTGTTGTGATAATTCCATGATTATCAAGCCCTTCGGAAACATTTACGGATTGGACGTGGTCCGATATCTCCGGTATGTTTGAATCAACTGATATCGAGAATAAATCCTGTTTCCTGAGGCGCGAGAATCCCTTTGCAAGAATCCATGCAACCTCAAGAAATCGCTCGTCAGATGTCATTTCAGCTGGGATGTCGATTGAGTACATCATTGTCCTCCAATGTGATTTTAGTGTTGGAATAAGCCGTTTATCTGATTTCGGCTCATTGTTCAAGCAGGTGAAAGCTTCCGCCTGTAAATAATACACCAGAACCGCGTTCGAAGTGTCTGGCGGAATATGTGAATTTACTAGACGTGACAAACATTTCTCGAAAATAATGACGTATGTAAGTCGTCGCAAGGAAAGTTGTGATAAACGATCGGTTTGAATACGAGCGACACATAAGGATGCTCGCAAAGACATGACCTTCAAGAAATTCGATAATCGGTAGATGAAGAGAATAATTCGTTGAAACCTCTACAAAACCGTATTCGAGATGCATCACGTCAACAGGAATCTCACCACAACCTGAAATCAACAACGTTTTATTTTTCAAGGGATACGTTTGAAGCGAATTCCATTACGGCGACAACATGCGTTCCGTTAGCAGACTTACCCACATCTTGCGCTGGCGGTTCCAATGAGGGATAGCAGCGATGGGACGGAGGTTTCTCTCACTGATTGGATCACGACCCTTCATTGTTCGTGGCAGGAATAGAATCTCTTCTTGGATGTCCGGAGCCAAATAGAGCAGGTTCATGATCTGAGTTATCCGCGTCCGACTTACCTGTCCGAGACGAGCAATATCTGCATAGTCACGCACCTCACCTGCGTTTATCAGTTTCTCCAACTTGATTGCCAAAGCCATCAGCCTGGACACACGAAGGATTTCCCCCGTATGGATCAAGGATGGCTCTGTCCCTTCGCCTTCGAAGAGTCGCTTTCGTCCGCTGGCCCCTCGTTTGAAACAAACCTTACAATTTACCGTCAAATCCATTGTATCTCCTTCCTTTCTATCATTTCTCATTAGCTATCTCCCCCTAAAGTCTCTTCGCAAGCCATATCCGAGTTCTCTACCAACGTCTTGATCCCCGTCGGTCGGAATGTTATACTCAACATTCCATTCTCACCGTCATAGCCAACCTTTTCAATAAGGAGATGAATCACCCTTGTTCGCTCCCGGGGCAACAACGACTCCCAGATTGGATCGAATCCCTCAAGTGCTGAAGTTAGCGCCGTCTCGTCCACCAATTCAGTTTTCTTTTTGGCAATCTCTTCCTGGAGGCTTTCAGCATGTTGCCGTGCAAAACGGATTTGGTCCTCCAAATCGGTAAGTCTGGTGGATTTACGAGTATGATCCTCGAAGCGTTGTGCTGTGTCATTCAACAGTCTATCAACCTCCTTAGTATGACGCTTGAGTTCTTCAGTCACGATCAAGAGTTCGCTTTCGAGCTTCTCAGTACCATCTCGAACCTGACTTCGTGCCTGGTTTAGAGTTTCGGTGATTAAATCACTGTCACGTCCAATACTGCGAATGCGGTCGATCACAAATCTCTCGATATCAACCACTGGCACTGATTTCGTCGGACATGTATGCCAACCCTGCCTTTGCGCTCTTGAGCAAACGTAGTAACGATAGCAGGTATTTTTCTTTTTTACAGCAAATGTTTGAACCATTGGTGCTTGACAGGGTATACAATAAAGCAGTCCTTTTAGGAGTGCACCATATTTATTCCGAACCAGCTTACCGCCATCGCGTTTATTGCGCATGCGGATTTCTGTAACAAGCTGCAATTTGTCTGCCTCGAGAATGGCTTGATGTTCACCTTCGTAGAGCACGCCCTTGAATTTGACTTTCCCGAGGTAGATTACATTAGTCAGTAACCTGGTAAGGCTGTTCTTTTGAAATGGATCACCGCCACGTACCCTTCCACTTTTCGTGATCCAGCGTTTAGTCGTCCATCCACGGCGGTTCAATTCTCTAACTGTTGCCCGCAATGATTGGTGATCCAGATAAAGCTCGTAAATTGCTCGGACCCTGAAAGCCTCTTCTTGGTTGATAATCAGGCGTCCACCTTTTGGATGGATGTCGTAGCCTAACATTGGGGTACCGCCGATCCATTTTCCTTTTTTACGAGCTGCTGTCATCTTATCTCGCGTTCGCTCCGAAATGATCTCTCGCTCGAATTGGGCAAAAGAGAGCAGGATATTAAGTGTCAAACGTCCTATCGAATGAGTCGTATTGAACTGCTGCGTCACAGAGACGAAGGAGATGACATGCTTCTCAAGAATCCCAATTATTCTGGCGAAGTCCATAAGTGAGCGGCTCAGACGATCCACTTTGTAAACAACAATACAATCAATCTTACCTGCTTCAATATCTGCCATAAGACGCTTCATCGCCGGTCGCTCCATATTCCCACCTGTGAATCCACCGTCGTCGTAACGTTCTGGCAAGCAGACCCAGCCCTCGTTTTTCTGGCTGTTGATAAATGCCTCTGCGGACTCCCGTTGTGCATCAAGCGAATTGAAATCCTGATCGAGACCCTCTTCCGTCGATTTGCGCGTGTAGATCGCACATCGGATTATTGAGCTTGAACCGGAAGATGATTCTCGTGATCGCTGTGAACTTTGCTTCATGCTTTCTCCTTTTCATTTTGTTAGTCCGAAAACTCGGAAGGAATGGGATGTTGTCTGTAGAAGTGATGATCCTGCGTCGGATCTAAAAGTGCCTGATTCTGGACGAATGCGAATAAGGGTGTTGACCTCACTTATGATATTCAGTGTCACAATGAACCTCCAAAGTTATTCCCCTTGTCGTGTGATTTTGCCCTGTTAACCCGGTCTGAACAGTGCGACAAAGGATTCGAAATATCAAGTCCTGTTGCGGCAATTACCGCATTATCAAGTCTTTCGGAAACATTTACGGATTGGACGTGGTCCGATATCTCCGGTATGTTTGAATCAACTGATATCGAGAATAAATCCAGTTTCCTGAGGCGCGAGAATCCCTTTGATAGAATCCCAAGCAACCTCAAGATATCGCTCGTCAGATGTCATTTCAGCGGGATTATCGATAGAATACATCATCTTCCTCCAGTATGGTTTTAATGTTGGAAAAAGCCGTTTGTCTGGTTTCGGCTCGCTTTTCGAGCGGGTAACGACTTCCTCCTGTATATTACATACCGGAAAAGTGTTCAAAGTGTCGGCGAGAATTGGTGAATTATAACATTTTCCGAAAATAATTGTCGTTGTCAACGTATGTACGTCGTTGATCAGTTGCGAGGTTCGCAGTAACTGATCTGCTTGCTTAGGAGCGACCAAGAGATTGCTTCAGTTCGCGTGAAACGACGTGGCCTCCGAGCAATGCTATAATCAGAAGATGAAGAGGAGATTCAAACTGACCAGCTCAATCGTTGGTCGTATGTTTAAGGGAATGATTTTGGGG